>JAFSWK010000255.1 GCA_017444505.1 Rhodocyclaceae bacterium
CAGAATGGTGGATGGTGCGCCGAGGGGGGGGAACGGGGTGCGATGGATGCGGCGTGGCATGGAATCGGCGGCGGTGATGCAACAACCGTCGCGGGCGCGATGAATCGTCCCACGTCGCCTTCGGCTTGCGGCTCGTTCAAACAAAGCGGTGCTTTGTTTGGCCTCGCCCCCTACCCGACTCCAAAACTAAACGGTTTTTCTGTTCGTGCTGGCGGCTGAGCGCACATGATGGCGCCATCATGCAATACGCCACCGTCTCCGATCTCAGCGCCCGCTACACCGAGCGCGACCTGCGCCTGATTACCGACCCGCACGCGCAAGCGGTGGATGCCGAGCGTGCAGCGCAGGCGCTGCGGGATGCGGACGCGGAAATTGATGCCTATGTGGAGCGCCGCTACGTGCTGCCGCTGGTCAACATGGCCGGGCAACTGCTCGCCGTGCCTGCGGTGCTGGTGCGCCTGGCGTGCGACATTGCCATCTACCGCCTGCAAACCCTGCGTCCGGCAGACGACATCAAGGATGCCCGCCGCCGCTATGAGGACGTGCTGAAGCTGCTCGAGGCCATCAGCACCGGCGAGGTGTCGATTCCGCTCGCGCGGCTGCGCGACGATGTGGCCGACAACCCCGCTTCGCTCTCTGCCGGAATGCCCATGTTCGGCCAGCCGCCAAGCCTCTTCGGACGGGATAAGCGATGACCCCCATCGCCGCAACCGAACAGGCCATTGTGGCGCGTCTGAGTGAGGCGCTTACCGCGCCCGGGGCGCGCCACCCGGTGGTGGAAGTGTGCGCCTGGCCGGATGCGCCGCTGGATTTTCGGGCAATCCATCCCGTGGGTACCGTGCTGGTGCTCTATCGCGGCACGCAATTTGCCCACAACGCCACCGCCGGCCAGCGCATCACCTGGCAGGAGCAGTTTGAGATTGCACTGCTCGCCCGCACGCTGCGCAGCCACGACGGCGCCGCCGTCGCTAGCGGCATCGATACGGGCGTCTATGGCCTGGTCGATAGCGTGCGCCGCGCGCTCACCGGCTGGGTGCCGCCGATGGCCTGCGGCCAGGTGCAGCTCGCGGGCATCGAATTTGCCGAATACGCCGAAGGCGTGTGGCAGTACGCGCTGCGCTGCGCCGTCCCGATGACCACCGTGGCTGATCGCCCCCGCCCGGCAGGCCCCTGGGCGGTGGACGATGAAGACGCTGCCCCGCCGCTTGTCCGGCGCAATTTCCAACAATAGGAGAACCCCAACCGTGAGCCTCTATCTGTATTCCGGTCCCGACACGGCCTTTACGCTGCGCACCAGTCCCGAGGGCTGCCCGACGGACATCATCGCCTGGAGCGGCACCGTCATCGAGCTGCCGCCCACCCATGAGCTGGTGCGCGTGCTCAGCGCAAAAGGCTGGCTTGTCCCCGCCCCCGCAGGCAACGTGTCCGGGGCCAACCCTGCCGGGGGCAATGTGTCCGGGGGCAAATCCGCCAAGTCCGGCAAAACCAGATAACAGGAAACAGGAGAATTTCAATGGCTGCAAACTTCTTGCATGGTGTGGAAACCATCGAAATTGATAGTGGCCCGCGCCCGGTCAAGCTGGTCAAGACCGCTGTCATCGGCATTGTCGGCACTGCCGTGGCCGGACCCGTGAACACCCCCGTCCTCGTGTCCAGCGAGCGCGACTTTGCCCAGTTCGGCCCCGCCCACGCGGGGGCGACGATTCGCGCGGCGCTCGAACGCATTTACAAGCAAAAGGGCACGGTGGCCGTGGTCATCAACGTGTGCGACCCGGTCAAACACGCCAGTTCAGTGTCTGATGAGACGGTGCGGCTTCGTGAAGACGGCAGCTTTGCGCTGGCGCATCCGGGCGCCTCGGCGCTGGTGCTCACCAACGAGGCGGGCGATGTGACCTGGCAGGAAGGCACAGACTATACCTTCGATGCCGCCACCGGCACGGGCACGCGCATAGCGACGGGCAGCCTTGTCGGGGGCGAAGTTTGCCGCGCCAGCTACACCTATGCGGACGCGACCAAAGTCACCCCTGCCGACATCATCGGCACCATCGACGCAGCCGGACGGCGCACCGGCATGAAGGCGCTGCGCGACAGTTATCAGCTCTTCGGCTTCTATCCCAAAATCCTGCTCGCGCCCGTCTTTGGCACGCTGGCCGCCGTCACGCAAGAGCTGGCCAGCCTGGCGGACGATTTGCGCGCCATCGCGTTTGTGAATGCGCCCGCAGGTGCCACGGTGCAGCAAGCCATCAGTGGCCGTGGCGCGCTGGGCAACATCAACTTTGCCACCAGCTCGCGCCGCATTGCGCTGTGTTTTCCGCACGTCAAAGACTTTGATGTCGCCACCAACACCGAAACCGTCGCCGAGCTGGCTACTTACGCCGCCGGTGCGCTGGCCAGAAAAGACCAGGAAAACGGCTACTGGTGGAGTCCGTCGAACACCGAACTGACCGGGGTCACCGGCACGGACACGCCCATCTACGCGATGATCAATGACCCCAACTCCGAGGCCAACCTGCTCAACGAAGCGGGCATCCTCACCACCTTCAACAGCTTCGGCACCGGCATTCGCCTGTGGGGCAACCGCAGCGCCGCGTTCCCTTCCGAGACGCACCCGAAGAACTTCATCAACGTGCAGCGTGTCGCCGACGTGATTGCCGAATCGCTGGAATATTTCACCCTGCAATTCATCGACCGCCCGCTCGACAGTGCCCTGATTGACGCCATTGCGGAAAGTGGCAACGCCTTCCTGCGCAAGCTCATTGCCGACGAGGCCATCATCGACGGGCGCGTCTGGGCCGACGAGGCCGATAACGAAGCCACCGAGCTGGCGGCGGGGCACGTCACCTTCACGTATGACTTCATGCCCACACCGCCCACCGAGCGCATCACCTACAAATCCGTTGTGAATATTGCCTATTTGCAGCAACTGCTGGGCAAATCCTGATGACTGGAGGCAAACATGGCCATTGAACTCAACCACCTCACCAACGCCAACATCTACATCAACGGCAATAGCCAGCTTGGCCGCGCTGAAGAATTCAAGCTGCCCACCGTCAAGTTCAAGATGGTCGAACACAAGGCCGTCGGGCTGGTCGGCACGCTCAAGCTGCCTGCCGGCATCGAAGAGATGGAAGGCGAAATCAAGTGGAACGCCTTTTATCAGAGCGTCTGGGGGCAGATTCTCGACCCCTTCGCCCCCGTGATGCTGCAAGCGCGCGGCTCGCTGGAAACCTATTCCAGCCAGGGGCGTTTGCAGGAAGTGCCCTACGTGGTGTTCGTCACCGCCGCCTTCTCGGAAGTGCCCGCAGGCGACTTCAAGCAAAACGACAAGGCCGAGTTTTCCAGCAAATTCACCGCCAGCTACATCAAGCTGGTGGTCGATGGAGCCGATGTGCTCGAAGTCGATGTTGCGGCCAACATCTACAAGGTCAATGGAATCGACAAACTCGCCAACTACCGTAAAAACATTGGAGGCTGATCATGAATGACAAAACTGCAACCGGCCACACTCAGGCCGACGCTGTGAAACTCGCCTGGCCAATTCGCACGCCCTCGGGCGAAGTGACCGAAATCAGTTTCCGGCGGGGCAAGGCGCGCGACCTTGTGGCCGCCCAGCGCATCGAGCCGACGGACAACGCCCGGCGCGAGCTGGTGCTGATGGCCATGCTCACCGAGCAGAAACTGACGATTGAAGACCTGGAGGAACTGGACTTGGCCGACCTGGCTGCCGTCCAGGATGCGTTTCAGCAGCTGTGGCGGCCTGCCGTGCAGTTTTGATCAACTATGGGACGCCATGGCGCTGCTGGCCAAATGGTTTCACTTCCCGCCCTCGGAAATCTGTGCGCTCGACTGGCCGGATTTCCGGCAGTGGGTGCAAGCGGCAATCCGCCAGGCCGAGCAGTGCAAGCAATGAGCGAAGAGTTTCAGAGGAATCTGCTTATCCACGCGAAGGGTGCCGGAAAAACCATGGAGATCACGCGCAAAATACCCGCACACGCTGCACCATGCAGTGCGCCTGCGAGCGCGCCGACGCTCCCGGACCAGTCGCCCCAGCCGGCAACATCGCGGCAGGCAAGCACGCCCGCAGCGGCTCCAAGCAAGAAAAACACGCCGACCAGATCGTCCCACGGCAGGGTGTCGGCCATCAGCCGGTCGAACTCGAATTTTTCCCGACGCCGCCGCGCCGCCGCCCGTTCTTGACGCAGGAATGAAAGAATGTCCACGAATATCTCCTTGGGGATTACGGTTTCCTTGCTGGGAGCGGCAACCGTAGCCGGTTCGTTGGGCACGGTAGAGCAGCGCATCGGCAGTATAAATCGAAGCGCCGAACGATGGCGCGAAAAACGCGCTCACCTCGTCGCCATGAGCCGCGACTGGCGCGCAAACAGCCAGGAGGCACAGAGATTTGCCCGCGAGATAGCGACTGTCGACAAACGCCTTGCGGGGCTTGCCGCGCAAGCAAACCGCTTGCAGGTGCTGGGGACACGTCTGAATGCTGCGCGCGAGGACATGAGAAGCCGCATCGGCGACATCGCCTCGGTCTATGGCATGACGCGGATGCTGGGCGCGCCCATCGGCGCGTTTGTGCGGCAAGATGACGCGGCCAACGCGCTGAAAGTGGCGATGATGGATGAGCGCGGGGATGCTGGCGAGCATTTCGAGACGGTACGCAAGCAGGCCATTGAACTGGGCAACGTCTTGCCTGGCACCACGGCGGACTTTATGAACGCGGCGCGCGCGCTCAATGAACAAGGCGTGGCTGTCCGCTCCGTTATTGGCGGCGGTCTGGCCGCTGCCAGTCACCTTGCCGTGGTCATGCGGATGCCTGCCGAATCCGCCGCAGAAATGACCGCCAAGCTGCGCGAAGCCTACAAGCTCACCGATGACGAACTGCCCAAAATGGCCGACGCCATGCAGCGCGCCAAGTTCGCCTTTGGCATCCGTCCGGACGACCTGATGGCGGCCAGCGCCTATCAAGCGCCCATCCTGAACCAGTTGGGTATTTCGGGCATTGAGAACACCCGCAAGATGCTGGCCATTCAGGGCATGGCCGCGCAGGTGGGGCTGGAAGGTTCCTCGTTCGGCACCAACTTCGCCATGATGCTCACCCGTCTGGCCAAGGGGCCGAAAATGATTGAGGAGGCCAATCGCGGCATCAAGTCGCACGCGCGCGAGGCCGTCGAGGCGCTCGGCATCCAGTTTGAATTTTTCGACGAACGCGGCAATTTCGCCGGCATCGAGCGCATGGTCAGCGAAC
>JAFSWK010000019.1 GCA_017444505.1 Rhodocyclaceae bacterium
CACCGCATCCATATCCATCAGCGCATCGCGTGCGCGCTTGGCCTGCCAATCCCCAAACCACGCCTTGAACGCAGGCATTCGCACCTGCACCCACTGGCGATAGTTCAGCTTCGTCTTGCCCGCCTTCTTCGCTGCATCGTAGGCGGCCTTGCCGCCGTAGGCGCGCTGCGTCTGGACAAACTCCCGCTGCGCCTGCTCGATGCGCGCGCGCGCCTCGTCTTCCGAAATACCCTCCGCGCGCGCAAGCTCCCGCACCTGCGCATCCTGCGCCGCATCGCCACCGCTGGCCGCACGGCTGAACAGCGCCACGCCCTTGTCGGTCTCGCGCTGCTCCACCGTCGCAAACAGGTTATCGAACGCCTCGGCCACGGGCGCGAGTTCGTCCTTCCTCGCGCCGCCGGGTTTTTCGCCGAAGTCTTTGAGGTTGGCCTTCTTCTGCTCGGCAGCGGGGGCTGGCGCAATCTCCACCTTGCCCGCGCGGGCAAGGTCGGTTACAGGGACCGTCAACGGCTTGGAAGAAGCAGGACGCGCCCGACTGGTGACTTCACCGGCGGCAAATCCAGACGCCACCAAGCCGTTTTCTATTTCAAACTCCGATAGCGCATAAAACTTGTGCGCCACACCGTCCGGTGCGCGCAGCGCCTCGCGCAGCGTCAGACGCGCCGCCCACACTTTTCCATCCACACGCACCGGCACAACCAGCACATGAAAGGCGCGCGTGTTTTTCACGCGCCGCGCATCGGGCGCACTCTCGGAAATCTTCACGGCGCGCTGCACCAGTTGCGGCAGCACGCGCACCACCTCAGCGCGCCAGCCGCCGCGCAATCCGCGCGAAGTAGCAAACGTCTCCCCGCCGCCATCCGCACCAAAGCGCACCAGCACGCCCATATCATCATTTTTCCCAAAAATCATTGGATGCACGTTTTTTGCATACCAATCCACCGCCCTCTTGCTCAGGCTTTCCGCATCTTTGCCGTCATCTTTACGGCCTGCCTTTATTTCATCCGCCCATCCCTCCAAGGCAAGCTCAACTGGCTCAATGGTGATACGCCCAATTTCCTCCGCACTCATGCGCGTCCACGCGCTTGTGTCTTCTGTCGGAGCACCCAGACGGCGCGCAATTTCAGCGGTCGCCTTTTCTCTCGATGCGGCCTTGTACGCGCGCAGTGCCACCTTGCGCAGCAGTTCATCCGGCTTTTTCGCAAGCTCTTCCTCAGACGCATACAGCACTTCATGCGCGCCGAGTTTGCCGTCAAGAATGTCCTCAATCTCGCGCCGCAAATGCCGGTTTGCCTTGCCGGACAATGCCTCGCGCGTGGCTTCCAGCGTCTCAATTGACAAGGCATGAAGTGCATCCAGACGGCGTTTTTTCTCCGCCGCACGTTCCGGCGTGAAACGCCCGATGTCATCCCAATGCAGGCTGCGCAAGTCAAGGTCTGCATCATCCACAACCTGCGGCGCTTCCAAGTCTTCGCGCGTCTCGCCATAAATCAGGTCGCGCACCTCATGCGGCACGCGCTGCGCAGCATCAAGCGCGTCCATGATGAGCGAACGCATTTTTTCCGGAATGCTGTTCAAGGTGAAATGCTGAAGCTGTGCGTCAGCCCAATACTCGCGCCCCTCGCTTATGGCTTCCTCTTTGGCTGCCGCGTACAGGTCTTCTGGTTCAATGCCAAGGTCATCAAGGATTGATTCGCGCGCGCCTCTTCCCATCAAGCGCCAAGTGCGCGCCTGCGGGGTCTCGGCGGCGTGTTCCTGCTGCCAGCGTTTGCGGATA
>JAFSWK010000256.1 GCA_017444505.1 Rhodocyclaceae bacterium
CTCGCTCTTTGACGCCAACATCGCCACCTTTGAAGACGACGCCGGTGCCTACAACCAGAAAGACGCCGAAGGCTTCATCCGCCTCAACTCCCTGCGCCTGCGCATCGGCGCCCGCGCCGGACGCAGCCAGTAACGCCTGCACCGTCCTCACACGCCGGAACGTCGCGCCTGCGTGCGCGTCGTTCCGGTTTTTTCTTGCCTGCACACGGCGCACGGACGGGCAGGAGCGAACAGGTATAATGCGCCGTTTCCTTTTCCCCGCCGAGAACGCACACCATGGAAGCCGAACGCATCAACGCCATCGCCGAAAAACTCACCGACCTTGCCGCCCGTGGCGGCGAGCTGCGGAGGTATCTTTGACTACGACGTCAAGGCACGCAAACTCGAAGAAGTCCGCCGCGCGCTGGAAGACCCCGCCATCTGGAACGACAGCGCCCGCGCGCAAGAGCTTGGGCGGGAAAAGCACAGTCTGGAAACGGTTGTCGTCACGCTGGACGAAGTCGCCCAGTCGCTTGCCGACCTGAAAGACCTCTACGAACTGGCGCAAGCCGAAGAAGACGAGGAAACGCTGATTGCCGTCGAAGGCGACCTGGCCGCGCTGGAAGCGCGCATTCACCAGCTTGAATTCCGCCGCATGTTCTCCAACCCGATGGACCCGAGTTCCTGCTTCATCGAAATCCAGTCTGGCGCCGGCGGCACCGAAGCGCAAGACTGGACGGGAATGCTCGCCCGCATGTATCTGCGCTATTGCGAACGCAAAGGTTTTGCGGTCGAACTGCTGGAAGAATCGCCCGGCGAAGTGGCCGGACTAAAAAGCGCCACCATCAAGGTCAGCGGCGAATACGCCTACGGCTATCTGCGCACCGAAACGGGCATTCACCGCCTGGTGCGCAAAAGCCCGTTTGATTCCAACGCGCGGCGCCACACCAGTTTCAGCTCCGTCTTTATCTACCCCGAAGTGGATGACTCCATCCAGATTGACATCAACCCCGCCGACTTGCGCATCGACACCTATCGCGCTTCCGGCGCGGGCGGCCAGCACATCAACAAGACCGATTCTGCCGTGCGCATCACGCACGAGCCGACCGGCATTGTCGTTCAATGTCAAAACGACCGCTCGCAGCACAAAAACCGCGCCGAAGCCATGTCCATGCTCAAAGCGCGGCTCTACGAGCTGGAACTGCGCAAACGTCAGGCCGAACAGCAGGCGCTGGAAGACAGCAAAAGCGACATCGGCTGGGGGCATCAGATTCGTTCCTACGTACTTGACCAAAGCCGCATCAAGGATTTGCGCACCAACCACGAAGTCGGCAACACGCAGGCCGTGCTCGATGGCGACCTGGACGACTTCATCGAAGCCAGTCTCAAACAGGGCGTCTAAGCGCCCGCCGCTGGCTGCCTGATTGTCCGCCGCCCGCGCCTGTGGGCGGCTTTCGCAGCCGGAAAGCTGCCCCGTGCGCTTTCCGGCCTGATTTTCTTTCCGGCGCGCTTTGCGCACCCCACCTGTTCCGCAGTTCCATGGCACCCAGAAAGCGCGCTTCGTCCCCTTCCGCCCCCGCCGCCGCCGCGCCGCAGCACACGCCGATGATGCGGCAATATCTCGCCATCAAGGACGAGCACCCCGACATGCTGCTCTTCTACCGCATGGGGGATTTTTACGAACTCTTTTACGAAGACGCCGAACGCGCCGCGCAACTGCTGGACATCACCCTGACCACGCGCGGCCAGTCCGCAGGGCTGCCCATCCGCATGGCGGGCGTGCCGGTTCATGCGGTCGACCAATACCTCTCGCGCCTGGTGCGGCTGGGCGAATCGGTCGTCATTGCCGAACAAGTGGGCGAAGCCACCGGCGGCAAAGGGCCGATGGAGCGCGCCGTCACCCGCATCATCACGCCCGGCACGCTCACCGACGCCGCCTTGCTTGATGAGCGGCGCGACAACCTGCTTGCCGCGCTCACGCTAGAACGCGGCGCGCTGGGGCTGGCCTGGCTCAATCTGGCCAACGGCGAACTGCGCGCCCTGCAATGCCCGTCCGACTCGCTCGCCACGCAGTTAGAGCGCCTGCGTCCGGCGGAAATTCTCTATCCCGACGCGCTGACCCTGCCGCTGCTGCAAACGCAATCCGCCGTCTGCCGACGCCTGCCCGACTGGCAGTTTGAACGCGAACACGGCGAGCGCCAGTTGCGCGAACACTTCGGCGTGCAGCATCTGGACGCCTTCGCGCTGGGCGAATGTCCGGTCGCCACCGGCGCGCTGGGCGCGCTGTTTGAATACGCGCAGCACACGCAGCGTCACGCCCTGGCGCACATCACCACGCTCGCCGTCGAGCGCGAAAGCGAATTTCTGCATCTGGACAACGCCACCCGCCGCAATCTGGAACTGACTGAGACCCTGCGCAACGAAGCCGCGCCCACGCTGCTCTCGCGCCTCGATGTCTGCCAGACTGCTGCCGGCAGCCGCTGGCTGCGCCACGCCCTGCACCACCCTTTTGCCGACCCCGCGCGCGCCACGGCGCGCCACGAAGTCATCGAAGCGATGCTCTCCTGCGGCGTGCTGGACGAACTGCGCGATGCTTACCTGCGCGGCGCGGCGGACATGGAACGCATCAGCGCCCGCATCGCCCTGGGCAGCGCCCGCCCGCGCGAACTGCTGGCGCTGGGCGAGACCCTGCGCAAACTGCCGCAGCTTGCCGACTTCTTGCACCCCGCCGCCATTTGTGCGCACCTGCAAACCTTGCTCGCCGCGCTGGATGTGCCGCCGCAGGCTGCCGAACTGATTGGCCGCGCCATCGCCCCGGACTGCGCGCCCATCCTGCGCGACGGCGGCGTCATCGCGGAAGGGTTTGACCCCGAACTTGACCAGCTCCGCGCCCTGCAAAATGGCGCCACAGACTTGCTGCGCGAAATCGAAGCACGCGAACGCGCGCGCACCGGCATCAACACGCTGAAAGTGGAATACAACCGCGTCAGCGGTTTTTATATTGAAGTCACGCGCGCGC
>JAFSWK010000257.1 GCA_017444505.1 Rhodocyclaceae bacterium
CTCAGCGCCTTGCATGCCTGCGTGCCCGAATAGTCGAATTCGCACGCCTGGCCAATCACAATCGGGCCGGCGCCAATAATCAGGATGCTTTGCAGGTCGGTTCTTTTCGGCATGATGGTGCTCTTTGTGCGGATGCGGGTGCGGGTTCGGGCAAGGCGTGCAGGGTCGCCAGCAGGTCAGGCGCGGGCGTCGCGCATGAGGGCGACGAAGCGGTCAAACAGGCCGCTGACATCATGCGGCCCCGGACTGGCTTCGGGGTGTCCCTGAAAGGAAAAGGCGGGCGCGTCGGTCAGTTCAATGCCTTGCAGGGAACCGTCGAACAGCGAAATGTGGGTGGCGCGCACGTTGGCCGGCAGCGTCGCGGCATCGACGGCGAAACCGTGGTTCTGGCTGGTAATCATCACCGTGTCCAGGTCCAGGTCTTTCACCGGATGGTTCGCCCCGTGATGGCCAAACTTCATCTTCACCGTCTGCGCACCGGCGGCCAGCGCCAGCAGTTGATGCCCCAGACAGATGCCGAACAGCGGCAGCTTGCGGGCGACGAATTCGCGGATGGCGGCGATGGCGTAGTCGCACGGTTGCGGGTCGCCGGGGCCGTTGGACAAAAACACGCCATCGGGCTGCATCGCCAGCACTTCTTCGGCGGGCGTACTGGCGGGCACCACGGTCAGGCGGCAGCCGCGCGAGGCGAGCATCCGCAAGATGTTGCGCTTGACACCAAAATCGTAGGCCACCACATGCGGCGCGGCCTCATTCGCTTCACAGGCCGCATAGCCCGCGCCCAGCGCCCATTCGCCTTCCGTCCAGACGTAAGACTGCGGCGCGGTGACTTCGCGCGCCAAATCCATGCCCGCCAGACCGGGGAAAGCGCGCGCGGCGGCCAGCGCGGAGTCGATGTCTGGTTCCGCGCCGTGCTTGGCGGTGAGAATCGCCCCGCCCTGCGCGCCTTTTTCGCGCAGGATGCGGGTGAGCTTGCGGGGGTCGATACCGGCGATGGCGACGACGTTTTGCGCCTGCAACCATTCTTGCAGCGATTGCGTGCTGCGGAAATTCGAGGCCAGCCTCGGCAGGTCACGAATCACCAGGCCGGCGGCGTGGGCGCGGGAAGATTCCACGTCTTCCGGATTCGCGCCGGTGTTGCCGATGTGCGGGTAAGTGAGCGTGACAATCTGGCGGCAATAGCTGGGGTCGGTGAGGATTTCCTGATAGCCCGTCATCGACGTATTGAAGACCACTTCGCCTGTCGTGGCGCCGCTGGCGCCAATACCCAAACCACGAAAAACAGTGCCGTCCGCCAGCACCAGAACAGCCGAAGGGAAAGCCGCCACGATAGAACTCCTGATAGCCAGATTGCAGGCGTGAAAAACGGGACACCCGCCCGGGCATCCCGCTTACGCAAATTTTTCGGATTATAGCACAGACGCCAGCTTGCCGCCGAGGGCTACCACGTCTGAATCTCCCACCCTTCGCGCCGAGCGTGCGCGGCCAGCACTTCGTCGGGCGAGACTGCCACGGGGTGCGAGACGACCTGCAACAGCGGCAAATCGTTGCGCGAATCGCTGTAAAACCACGTCTGTTCAAACGCGCCCCAGTGCAGCGCCTGCGCTTGCAGCCATTGTTCGACGCGGACGATTTTGCCTTCCTGAAACGAGGGCGTGCCGAGCACCTGGCCGGTGAAATTGCCCGCTGCGTCCTGCTCGGCAACAGTGGCAATCAGGTGCGGAATGCCGAAGGCGCGGGCAATCGGCGCGGTAACAAAGGTGTTCGTCGCCGTCACCAGCGCCACCAGCGCACCGCTTTGCAGATGCTGCGCAATGGCGCGTGCGCCCGCCTCGCGTCGGCGCGGCAAGATTTCGGTGCGCATGAATTCGGCGTGCCACAGGTCCAGCGTAGCGCGCTTTTCGCGCGCCAGCGGCGCGAGCTGGAAACGCAGAAATTCGTGAATATCCAGCGCGCCGTCCTGATATTGCTGAAGGAAGCGGTCGTTGCTGGCGCGGTGCGTCTCCGGGTCAAGACAGCCCTTGCCAATCAGAAACTGCGCCCAGAGGTGGTCGGAATCGCCGTCCAGCAGAGTGTTGTCGAGGTCAAACAGGGCGAGCTTCATGGTGCGGTGTGCTTGATGCTACAAAGAAAGGATTTTGCAAGTCGCATATCCTCTCCTTTTATTATGAGAGAAACTGATTCTACAGCGCAGTCTGTTGTCGCGCCTCAATACACAGCCATTACCTGATAGTAAGCATCCGCCACGCCAAAAATCGAGTGGTAACTGCGCCAGCGGGCATGGGCGGTTTCACCCAAAGGGACTGGGCGGTGTATCTTCGCAATAGGAATGCGGGCGTTGGCACTAATCAGTCCCCCTGTGTCGAAGCACCACTTGCCGTTCTCTTGCGCCATGCGTGTAGTGGTTTTGATGCGGGAGCCGAGACTGGTGCAATAGTCCCTGCGCAAGACGACTTCCCGTTCAGCAGATGGACCTCGCTGCCAATTGACAACCAGGTCAACAGCCAGCGGCAGCAGCAGCGCCCCCAGCAGGGCGCTCAGGGGTTGTAGCCAGCGCAACTGGTTGTTCAGCCAGGCAACATCATCACTAGATTCTTCCACTCGATAGGCGTGAAGGCCAATGAGGGCGAGCAGGGTCAGGATGCCAAACACGGGTGCCAATACCCAAAGAATCCCGAACCACAGCCTCGCCACATGCAGGGGGGAAAGCGCATAGGTGCCCCATGCCGCCAGCATGGCAGGAAGCCAGAATAGATGGAGACCTGGATTGGCCGTGAAGAAATGTAAATAATTCTTCATTGTGCATAGAAATTCGTAGCGGTTCAGAGGGATAGCCTCAAGAAGCAAGTGCAGCAGTTGATGGGGCGCATTGATTGAGGGCTTTTGTCATCACTTCGTCAGGTTTCGCTGCATCCCAAGCCCCAAAGAAAACTGCCCACGGGCGCACGCCACGGGCGGCGGGGCATGGTTCATGGCGGCGCATCATACCGCACGCCCGCGTGTACGTTTCGATACTTGACCGCGCGGGCGATGGCTTTATCCTTGCCGCCACTTTTCCGATTTTGCCGTTTTCCATTTTGCCGCCATGCTTGCCCGTCTGCTTCACTCCCGCGTGTTTCTGCTCTGTATTGTCCTCTTTGCCGCTGCGCTGGCGGTGTTCGCCTGGTGGCGCGGTACAGGCGACGAGCAACCGCAATGGCTCACCGCGCAGGCGGTGCGCAAAGACCTGGAAGACGCAGTGCTGGCCACCGGCACGATTCAGGCATCGCGCCTGGTGAGCGTGGGCGCGCAGGCGTCCGGACAGGTGAAAGTGCTGCATGTGCAGGAAGGCGACGTGGTGAAAAGCGGGCAGTTGATTGCCGAAATTGATTCCACCACGCAGCAAAACACCTTGAACGACGAACTGGCGGCGCTGGAATCCATCCAGGCGCAGCGTGCCGCTTCGCAAGCTGCCCTGAAACTGGCGCAGGCCGAATTGAAACGCCAGCAGGAAATGTTCGCGCACGAGGCGACTTCGCGCGCCGAGCTGCAAGCGGCAGAAAACGCGCTGGCCAGCGCCAAGGCGCAGTTGCGCGTCAATGAAACGCAAATCAAGCAGGCCAACACCCGCATCGCCACGGCGCGCACCAATCTGGGCTACACGCGCATCGTCGCGCCGATGGATGGCACCGTGGTCGCCATCGTCACGGAAGAAGGGCAGACGGTCAACGCGGTGCAGTCCGCGCCAACCATCGTCAAGCTGGCCAAGCTGGACGTGGTGAAAATCGAGGCGGAAATTTCCGAGGCCGACGTGCCGCGCGTCGCGCCGGGAATGCCCGCCTATTTCACGCTGCTGGGCGAGCCGGAAAAACGCCACGATGCCACGCTGCTTTC
>JAFSWK010000258.1 GCA_017444505.1 Rhodocyclaceae bacterium
CGCGCACCCGATTCGCGCCGCCGCGCTGCTGGTGCGGCTGGGCGAATTTCCGCAAGCATGGCGCGAAGCCGTCTTGCAACACCACGAAAACATCGATGGCAGCGGCTACCCGATGGGTTTGAGCGGCGGCGAAATCAGCCTGTTTGGCCGCATTTTGCGCACCGCCGATATTCTCAGCGCCCGCCTGCGCGGGCGGCGCGGACGTTCTCCGCAATACTGGAACATGAAACAGGCCGAGAGCGTGAGCAAACTCATCAACCACGTGTTCGGGCGCGATTTGGGGCGCAAGGTCGACATTACGCTGGCGCGCTTGCTGATTCAGCGCATTGGCGTGTTTTCACCGGGGTCGCTGGTGCGTCTGAACAATGGCGAGTTTGCCATCGTCACGCGCCGCGTGGGCAACCCGGAAGAGGCGCCGGAAGAGGTGATTTCGTTTGCCTTCTCGCGCGGCGAAAACGGCGCCATCCGCCCGCAGCCGCGCCGCATTGGCGGGCGCGGCTGGCGCATTCTGGGCTTTGCGCATGACGACCAACCCGCCTTGCCCGAATGCGACTGGCCGGTGCTGTGGGGCTACCGTGGTCGCAGCGCAGCGCAGGTACGCAACGACCAGCGCGAAAAACAGCGCTGGGCGGCGTAAGGGGCGCGCGTTCTCAACGGGGCGGAGCTTCTCCGGCCAGGTTGCGGTGCAGCAGGCGATAGACCAGAGCGCCCGCCAGCACGCACAGCGCCATCATGACCGACAGACGCCCCGGCGTATTGGCGTGGAGCACGCCCGCCAGAAACGACACCATGCCCGCAATGGCAAACTGGGTCATGCCCAGCACGGCAGAAGCCGCCCCCGAATTCTGGCGAAACCGATCCATCGCCAGCAAAGCCGCATTGGGTGCAATAAAGCCGATCATTCCCATGGTCAGAAACAAAGCGCTTTCAAACCACCAGAAACCGGCTTCCAGCAAACTGATTACCATCATTGCGGCAACAAACAGCAGCATCGCCAGAAAAGCGTATTTCAGAATCGTGTACGGAGAGACGCTACGGACGATTTTTGCGTTAATCATGGAAAACGTAGTGGAACCCAGTGCGTTGACGCCAAAAAGAATGCCAAACGCCTGCGCGGAAAGATGGAAATGATCCTGAAAAACAAAGGATGCCGTCGTGATATAGGCAAACAGCGCGCTCAACGGCAAGGAAAAGGTCAGCACCAGAATCATGAAGCGGCGATCGTGCAGAATGGAAGCATAGTTTCTGAATACCGAAGCCAGATTCAGCGCAGTCTGCTTTTCGGGTGGCACGGTCTCTTGCAAACCCCACAGCATCATTGCCAGCAGCATCATGCCAAAAATGCCCAGTAAAACAAAAATTAATTGCCACGGCGCATATTGTGCAATGAAACTGCCGACCGAAGGTGCCAACATGGGAGCCAGCGAGCCGACCATCATCATGACCGCCATTGCCGAAGCGCCTTGCTTGATGTCGAATTTGTCGTTGATGATTGCCCGCGCAATCACCACGCCCGCACAGCCGCCCAGCGCTTGCAAAAAGCGCAGAAACACAAACAGGGAAATGGAGCTGGCCATTGCGCAGGCAAAGCTGGTGAGGGTATAAATGAGGATGCCCACCACCAGCGGCTTGCGCCGTCCCAGCGCATCGCTGATTGGTCCATACAGCAATTGCCCGAAGGCAAAGGCGACAAAAAATACGGTGATGGATAATTGCGTGTGCGCTTGCGTGGTCTGAAAAGTCTTTTGCACTTCTCCCATGGAAGGCAGATACATATCGGTCGCCAGCGGCGCCAGCGCCGTCATGAAGGCCAGAATCCAGAGCAGAATGAAATTGGAGGATTTATCTATTTTCATAATAATGCCCTTCTTTTTACGTTGTTGTCGGGTTTGTTTTCAGACCGCCTGAAAAGCATCTCATGCCTTTTTGTGGCGATTGCCCATGAAATAAACAGACACGAGAACCGCGCCCGCAATCCATGAAAGCAAGCGATAAATTATAAGGAAAACAATGCATTGTTTCAAGTGGCGCGTTCCGGCAAGCGCACGCCTTGCGCGGCATCGCGCCAGAAGCTCAGAAAGCCAGCCAGACAGCGCGCCTGAGACCTGCGCGCGGTGGGGCGGTGGTTTTTGTGTTTTTGCGCTATCCGCGAAAATCTTGCCGGTGTTTGCAAAACCATTGGTAGGTTTCACGCAGGCCATCTTCCAGTTCAATGCTGGCTCGCCAGCCCAAGGCGGTGAGGCGGGAGACGTCCAGCAGTTTGCGCGGGGTGCCGTCCGGTTTGCTGGTGTCAAATTGCAATTGACCGCGAAAGCCGGTGACTTTGGCCATCGTTTCCGCAAGCTGGCGAATGCTGCAATCAATGCCGGTGCCGACATTGATGTGGGAGATGCGCGGAGTGATGTGTTGGGCGAGTTTTTCCGCCGGCAGATTCATGACAAAGACGCTGGCTGCGGCCATGTCGTCGACGTGCAGGAATTCGCGCATCGGCTGGCCGCTGCCCCAGATGGTGACGGTGCTTTCACCCGCGCGCACGGCTTCATCAAAACGGCGCATGAGGGCGGGGATGACGTGACTGTTTTGCGGGTGGAAATTGTCGTGCGGGCCGTACAGATTGGTGGGCATGACGCTGCGGTAATCGCGCCCGTATTGGCGGTTATAACTTTCGCACAATTTGATGCCGGCAATTTTGGCAATGGCGTAGGGTTCGTTGGTGGGTTCCAGTGTGCCGGTGAGCAGCGCCTCTTCACGCATGGGCTGCTCTGCCAGACGCGGATAAATGCAGCTTGAACCAAGAAAGAGCAGACGGGGCACGTCGGCGCAGTGGGCGGCGTGAATGACGTTGGTGGCAATCATTAGGTTTTGGTGGATGAATTCCGCCGGATAGGTGTCGTTGGCGTGAATGCCGCCGACACGGGCGGCGGCCAGATAGACTTCGTCAATGCGGTTGCGGGCGAAGAAATCGGCGGTGGCGCGCTGGTCGGTGAGGTCGAGTTCGGCGTGCGTGCGGGTAATCAATTCGCAGTCTTGACGCGCTTGCAATTGACGGACAATGGCCGCGCCTACCATGCCGCGATGACCGGCCACAAAAATGCGTTTCATGGGCAAAGCCTCATTTGTGATATTCATTCGTGATAATTGCGGGTGGCGTAGCCGTGGCGTTTTACCAGTTCGTCGCGCTGCGCTTCTGAAAGGTCTTCGCGCACCATTTCGCTGACCAGTTCGGCAAAACGGGTGCGCGGCTGCCAGCCGAGTTTTTCCCGTGCGCGGCTGGCATCGCCCAGCAGGGTTTCGACTTCGGTGGGGCGGAAATAGCGCGGGTCGACGGCGACGATGCAGCGGCCATTTTCATCGTAGCCGCGCTCGTCTACGCCGCTGCCCGTCCAGCGCAGCGTCATACCCAGTTCTGCGGCGGCGGCTTCCACAAATTCCCGCACCGAATGCTGTTCGCCGGTGGCGATGACGAAATCTTCGGGCTTTTCCTGTTGCAGCATCAGCCATTGCATTTCCACATAATCGCGGGCGTGTCCCCAGTCGCGGCGGGCGTCCAGATTGCCCAGCCAGAGGCAGTCTTGCAGGCCGAGATGAATGCGCGCCAGGGCGCGGGTGATTTTGCGGGTGACAAAGGTTTCGCCGCGAATGGGCGATTCGTGGTTGAACAAAATGCCGTTGCAGGCATAGATGCCGTAGGCTTCGCGGTAATTGACCACAATCCAGTAACCATAGAGTTTGGCCACGGCGTAGGGGCTGCGCGGATAAAACGGCGTGGTTTCCTTTTGCGGAATTTCCTGCACCAGCCCGTACAGTTCAGAGGTGCTCGCCTGATAAAAGCGGGTTTTCTTTTCCAGCCCCAGAATGCGGATGGCTTCGAGCAGGCGCAGCACGCCCAGCGCATCGGAATTGGCGGTGTATTCGGGTTCTTCAAACGAGACGGCAACGTGGCTTTGCGCCGCGAGGTTGTAGATTTCGTCCGGCTGCACTTGCTGGATGATGCGAATCAGCGAGCTGGAATCGGTCATGTCGCCGTGGTGCAGGAAAAAGCGCACATCCTTTTCGTGGCGGTCTTGATAGAGGTGGTCAATGCGGGCGGTGTTGAATAACGAGGCGCGCCGCTTCAACCCATGCACCTCATAGTCCTTGCCGAGCAAAAACTCCGCCAGATAAGCGCCATCCTGACCCGTGACGCCGGTAATCAATGCACGTTTGGGCATGTTGCAATCCTTTGTGGGTTAATAATGAGTCAGGAGCATGGCCTATGACAAGGCTTGTTTTTCATAGCAAATCCTTGCTCATCTCTTTTTCATACTGTCTGACAAGGTTTTCGTAATCAACAAAGCTCACCAGTTTTTTGATGGGGTAATAAATGGATGCGTTAATGACATCTTCAAATTGCCTGCGTCGTTCTTTCTTTCCGGTTATCCAGAATTTTGCACGAAAATCCTGCAATTCATAAAATTTGTTGATGGAATTCTTGAAGTCTGTGCTGTGTTCAACTTCAAAAAACGAGTTCGGCAAATTTCGTTCATTAAACCATATGACGTCGACGGTTTTGGCAAACCTGACAATTTCAGGATAAGTGAAATCGCATTTGTCCGTAGTGGCAACTTCGCTTAGTTTGCGGTTAACAAACAGCCTGTTTTTGTCTTGCGCGGGAACAAAGGTTTTGAAATTTCTGCTATTCCCAATCTCTGCGATAATACCTTGATAATACGTGTGCGTAAACTCGTTGCTGCCAGATATTCTGTTGTTTCTTATGGAAAATTTTTCCAGTATCTCTTTTTTGTAGTCACTCAGCCCCCACAGTCCAGGCTGAATTTTGAAAAATTCTGCATTTGTCTGCAAGATGCGGCGGATTGAGGCAAACGGTGTTTTTGTTTTCCAGGACGAAATATCCGTTGCATAATAAAGCTGCGACAAGGTTGCAACATTTCCTTGTCTTGACAAAGCGTCAATAACATCATGCTTTTGCATTTTTGCCGTTTTATTTTGGAAAACTGTTCTTGCGCATCAATGCTACCACAGATGGCAGAGTGCGGCGCTTATTACGGCGGGCTGTGTGCGAGAAAGGCGTTGCGTCCGTCTGCGGCGCGGTGCAGGGTGAAGAGGGTGATTTCGGCGGGGACGCCCAGGCGTTGTGAGAAACCGTTCCACAAGCCTGTGCCGTTGCTGACGTACAGCAGCATTCCGTCCAGCGCATAGCCGCCGGAGACAAAACCGGCGTTTGCGCGCGCGACCAGCCTGTCCAGACCGCGCACCATGCCGCCGTGGGTGTGGCCGGAGAGCTGCAAATCCGCGCCCAGTGCGGCGTAGGTTTTCGCTTGTTTCGGCTGGTGGGCGAGCAAAATTACTGGCGCGCCGGGCGGTGCGTCCGTGAGTGCCTGCGTTGCATCCGGCAGGGGCAGGTCAAAGCGGCGCGCGGCTTCATCGGTGAGACCGGCCACGACCAGCGGCGCATCGGGTGTGCCGAGTACAACGTGTTCGTTCAGCAGCACGCGCATCCCTTGCGCGCGGAAGGTTTCCGCCCACACCTGCGCGCCGAAGTAATACTCATGGTTGCCCAGAATCGTGACCACGCCCCAGCGGGCGCGCAAATCGGCCAACGGACGGATTTCTTCCGCCCGCTGTGCGGGCGTGCCGTCAATCAAATCGCCCGTGATGACCACCAAGTCCGGCGACAGGGCATTGACCTTTGCCACCACTTGCTGCGCCCAGTGCGCGTTGAGCATGGGGGACAGATGCAGGTCGGTGAGCTGCACGAGCGTGGCGCCTTCCAGCGCCGCAGGCAGATTGCGCAGCGCCACGTCCATCCGCCGCACTTCCGGTACGGCCAGCGCCTGCACCATGCTGAACGCCGACAACGCCAGCGCCGTCGCTGCGACCAGCCCGCGCGCAGCTGTGCGCAGGCGCGGGGAAAGGCGCACACGCAGCAGACGGGCGGTTAGCAAGGCGACGTCCAGCGCCAGCGTCAGCGCCGCCAGCCAGACGAAGCAGGCGAACGCTTCGCTGCCCAGAATCATCAGCGGGCGCGGCATTTCCGGCGCAAAGGGCGAGGCGAACACGCGCCACAGCAGCAGGTGATAATGCGCCGCCAGCAGCAGCAGCGCCATCAGCGCCCCGCGCGCCGCCCGCGCCATGGGCAGCGGCCACACCAAGCGCAGGCAAACGTACAGCCACAGGAAAAACGGCATGACCCAAAACACGCGCGCTTACCCCTTCTTATTACAACGCCGCCGCACGCTGCGCCATCACAGGCGCGCGACGAACTCGCCCACCGCCGCCAGCAGCGCATCGGGCTGTTCGCGTTGCGGCCAGTGCCCGCAGTGGGGCAGTTTCACCACTTGCACCTCCGCGCCGCAATGCGCCTCAATCAAATCCATTTGCTGCATCGTGGCGTATTCGTCGTCTTCGCCCTGAATGGCAAGCACCGGCACGGTAATCTTTGCCAGGTCCTGCACGATGTTCCAGTCGCGGAACCAGTCCGACAGCCAGGTGTCGTGCCAGGTGTGAAACACCGTGTCTACATCCGCATGATAGCGCCCGAGGCGCTGGCGGAAGTCCTCGCCCTGTTCCCAGCGCTCTCCGGCGCGGCGGATGCCTTCCATCGTCGCCTCTTCCACCAGCACGTGCGGCGCCATCGTCACCACGCCGGCCAGCGGCATGTCGGCCAAGGCTGCGGCCAGCAGCACGATGGAGCCGCCATCCGAATGGCCAAACAGCACCGGCGGGCGCGGCAAATGCAGAGACTGCACAAAGGCCGGCAGCACCTCGGTGGCCTCGACGTGCAGATATTGCTTGGTACGCGGCAGCGGCATCGGGCCGGAATGCCCGTAACCGGGGCGCGAATAGACGATGACGTCGCACCCCGTGCGGGAAGCCAGCCAAGCCGGAAATCCCCGCCACATCCGCGTCGAACCCAGCCCCTCATGCAGCAGCACCAGCGGCGGCAATTGCGTTTGCGCCGACGCTGGCCAACGCTGCCATTCCAGCGCGCAGCCGTTAATGGTTGTGCTCTGCATCATATGAATGTTTCTCCCTGTTTTATTGAGGCGGACAAAATGTTCGCGCTTACCGCAAGCGCGCTAATGGTCTTCTTCCAGCATGGGCAGATTGCTGCCCGCCTTGAATACCGCGAACAGCCGCCGGATGCCGCGACTGGCGCTGCCCTCGCCCAACGCCTTGGCGCGCAAGAAGGTTTCTTCGTCCAGCGTGATGCCGTAACTTTTCATGCGCACCGCCGGCTTGCCCGTCTTGCGCGCGGCAGACGAACGGCGCACGCGGCGCGCCTTGCTCAATGCCTCTTGCGAACTGGCAAACATCCAGCCCGCCTCACGCACCAGCCAGGTCAGCACCGAATGCGCGTTGCGCACGCCATGCTGCTGGCGCAGCGCCACCAGCGATTCGCGCAGATTCTCCGAAGGCGCCACGATGCAGACGGTTTGTCCGTCCGGCGTGTGGCTGCGCCCCAAGTCACAGAGGTCTTCCTTGATGAAGGCGCGCCGGTCGGCATCGGACAGCGGCAAAAAGATAAAGCGCAAGGTCAGACCGCTCTCATGCTCGGCCTGCGCCTTTTTCGGCGTAAATACCCAGCCGCCTTCCCAGTTTTCCTGTTTTTCACTCATGATGCACCTGCTTGCGCGGCGGGCGAAACTGCACCCGCCCCCTGCTTGTGGAAGGCGGAAATTGTAGCAAGCCCCGTCCGGATTTGCTTCCCCGCGAGGCGGGCGGCGCCGAAAACGCCCCCAAAGCAGCCGGACTGCTCTGGCCGGGGGCGGGCGCGGCAAGGCCTAGCCCGCGCGACCGTCCAGACGCGGGCGGATCAGCCAAGGCGCATAACGGATGCAATAAATGGCCAGCGACAGGGCGAACAATGCAGCGGAAAGGCGAATGGCTGCCGGATAGTATGCTGCGGGCGCAAATACGGTCAGACTTCGCACGCAGGCGGCGGCAATCATCAACACAAAAGCGGCGGTCAGCCCCTTGGGGGCGGGGTAAATGGCTCGGCCTGTATGTCCTGCGGCGGTGCGCGCCATCATGCCGACGGTCAGCGAACCGATGCCGCCCACGGCAATCAGATGCACGCCCAGACTGACGCTGATTGGCAAGGCCATACAATACAATCCCAGAAAGAGTAATCCAGCCGCAGTCAGCGCATAGCCCGCGCATAAAATCCACAACATCGATTCTGACCAGATGTTTTTGTGATGCCAGCGCACCACCTGTACCAGCCCCAGAACGCCCGCAGCAAGGCATGATGCGCCCGCTAACGGCGAGGCTGCCGGGAAAAGAAGCAGCACAGCCGCCATCAGGGGCAACAGCAAGGCGGCCAGCAGCCATTTTTTCGGGCTATTGACCTGCTCGACATTCAAGCGCCTGGCGATGAAAAACGGAATTACCCGTGATCCGATCAGCCCAATGAATCCCGCCACGATCATCAAGCCCGCCAGCAGGCCATTGAGCAATAAATCAAACCGTTGCCACAACACCAGCAGATGAAAGGCCAGATGCGAGCCGCCAAACAAAAACAGGGCGAAGGCGGCAATATAATTATGCCGGTTATTCGTCTTGATCAACATCCTGGCCATTTCCCAGGCGGCAACCCAGAAAAACAGGGTGCCGCAAATTCCTGAAATAACAGTAAGTTGCGAGAAATAAATGCTGGTGCGCGCCAGCAACCATAAAGCGGTCAACACCATCAGGAAACGGCCATTCCTAGGCGGCAGCCCCGTCCAGTTTGGCACGGCGGTGTGCAAAAATCCCACAATAATCGCTCCGGCATAGCCGTAAATCATCTCGTGAGCATGCCAGAGGTAGTGCGGCAATGCCGCAGTGCCGTGAAAGCCGAAGCCCCACAACAGAATGGAGCATACGCCGTAAATGGACGCGCACAGATACATCGGGCGAAAAGCCGTTGCCCAGATGGCGTGATGATGAAACGTCATGATGTTCCTTTTCCTGTTGTGCCCGTGTTGTTAGAGGAGCGAGATAAAAACCAGCAAACTGCCGGCAATTTCCAGAACGCCGACAAATTTTATGGAAATCTTTTT
The DNA here is from genome assembly GCA_017444505.1 of Rhodocyclaceae bacterium. GTDB lineage: Bacteria > Pseudomonadota > Gammaproteobacteria > Burkholderiales > Rhodocyclaceae > JAFZMK01. Next base: position 9,045 of record JAFSWK010000258.1, read on the forward strand.
TGCCTGCCGCACAAGGCGAGCCATAAAAAATGCGCGAAGCAGCAATAAAATGCAGACCAGGATATGGATTTTCCTGATTTGCGGGTTATGCCAGCACGCGGCAACGGCAACGATGACGGCAAGCATGTGCCAGGCTGTTGAATAATAAGCGTATTGTATGGATTTCTTTTCTCGGATAATGCTTTTGACATACCATACCGTGCCTGCAAAATACATGAAAATCAGCAGGGTAATCCAGTAGCAATATTGCGGCAAAAGCGGAGACGCATTGTCCGAAATGCCAATCTGGCAGGCAACGGGAAAAATCATCGCTGCAAAAAGCACGCTGTTGATTCCGGACAACAGCGAGCGTTCACGATGCAGACGGGCTTCGTGCAGAGCTATCAGGGCCAGCAGCAGGAATAACGGTGAATAATATAAAACGAACGGTCGCAAGGCGATTAAAACCGCACTGGCTGCCAGGGTGATGGCAGCGTAAGTGATGAACGCCGGAAGATTCTGACGCGCAAAATGGTGGCGAAAATATAGCGTTGCCGCAAAAAAAGAAAAATATGCCGCCAGCCACGCCGACAGCAAGGCAAGGTGCGCAAGCGCAAACCCGCCGTGGCGTATGCCCAGCGCGGGCGGCAGGGCAAGCATTGCCCAGCCGCCATGATAATTCGGCAGCCAGCCCTTGTTCATCCCCGGATGGCCTGAAACTTATTCCCGCAGGGCGCGGGGAAACAGCAATTCATTTTCAATTGCAATATGATCGAGCAGGTCGTCCCTGAATTGTCTTATAATTTCATATAGTTGCCGCCATTCGTCGGACGTGTTTTCAGGCGGCGTCAAGTCTTGCGTCAGTTCAGACAGGCGCTGCAGCGCCGTTTGATGATTGTCGTGCTCCATCCTCATTACCCGCATGGGCATTGCGGCCTGCGAACCCATGCCGGCGTGAATCATCGGAAACAGTATCTGCTCTTCCTTTTGCAAATGGCTTTCCAGATCCCGCTCGAAGGTATGCAAAAAGGGCAACAAATCAGGCGGAAAATCCGGCAGCCCGGCACAGGCTTCCGCCAGCGGCAAAAGCTGGGCGAATTGCTGGCGGTGCACTTCATGATAGCGCTGCAAAATATGCCCGATTACCACAGGCAAAGGCGCCGTCTGGAAAGGAGAGAATTTTTCTTGCGTCATCGTCATTCTTCCTGAAAAATGACCTACGATTTTAATCGGGAAATGGCGTGCGCGCAATATCCGGCAATCTGGAAGGACGGCGGTTTTCCGGGCGAGCCGCGAGCGGTTTTGCCGCAGGCGTTTCAGCGTGCAGCCAGCGCCCGCTGCTGGCGCGACAGCACTGCTTCGGGCGCTTCGCCCGTCAGTTGTTGATAGACCGAAGGCGCGGTTGCCCCTTCGGTGTTGATGAGCAGCACTTGCGCGTGCTCATCCAGCCCCACGCTGCGCGCCTCTTCGGGCGTGCGGCATAGCGCCAGCAAACCGGCCAGCCCCGCCGCGCCGGACTCGCCCGCAACGATGGGGACATCCCCGCCCGTCGCATGGCCGCCCAAAGGCGGGCGGCAGCCCCCCTTGGGGGGGCAGTGAGTGACAGACGCGCTAGCGGCTGGCGCGAACGTGGGGGGCACATCTACGCCCGCCGCGCTTCCCCGGGCGAAAAGACGCATGGCTTGCACGGCGTCATCGTCTTCCACGGTAAGGAACCACTGCGCGCTCTCGCGCAAAAAGCGCCACGCCAGAGGCGACGCCTCGCCGCACGCCAAGCCCGCCATCACCGAATCCACGCTGCCGCGTGTTGCCGCTGCCTCGCCTGCGCGCGCGCTCTGCAACAAACAATCGGCCTGCTGCGGCTCCACAATCACCAGTTCCGGACGCTGCGCGCCGTACTGTTCCCACCAATACGCCGCCACGCCCGCAGGCAGCGCCCCCACGCCCGCCTGCAAAAAGACGTGGCTAAAACGAAGCGCGGGCGCCTGTTCGGCAATTTCGGCGGGCAAAATGGCATAGCCCTGCATCACGTCGCGGGCAATCTCCTCATGGCCTGAATACGAAGTATCCGAGACCACCTGCCAACCGTTTTCCGCAGCCAGCCGCGCCGCCTCGCGCACCGAATCATCGTAATTGCCCGCGATGCGCACAATGCGCGCACCGCACGCGGCAATGGCCGCCTCGCGCTCTGCGCTCACCCGCGCGTGCAACACAATCACGCAGCCGCAGCCCACGCTTTGCGCCGCCGCCGCCAGCGAACGCCCGTGGTTGCCATCGGTCGCGGTAATCACCGTCAAACCTTGCAGCGCCGCCGCGTAGTCTCCCGCCAAGAGTGCTTCGGGGCGAAAGTTCTGCTGCGGAAACAAACGCAAAATCAGCCGCACCAGCGCCAGCGGCGCGCCCAGCACCTTGAAACTGCCCAGAGACGAACGCGCCGCCTCATCCTTCACATACACCGCCCCCAGCCCCAGCCGCGCGGCCAAATCGGGCAGCGCGCGCAACGGCGTCGCCCCCGCATTCAAGCGCCCCCAGCGCGCTAGCCACGCGCGCCCCTCATGCGCGCGCTGCATGTTCATTATTGCGCGCAATTCATCGGGATACGGCAAACGCACGGCGCGGGGATTGCGGTAGAGCATACAGACCTCTCAGTAAACAAATGGCAAGAGGTTTGATAGTGCCACAGCGTGCCGCCGTTCGCTTGTCAGCAAGCGGGCGTCTCTCCCTCGCCTTTCCACGCCTTGCACCAGCAGTCGATTTTGTCGGCGCGATTCATCGCCGCATAAGCCGGACTGGTCGAGGGCAGGCGGCACAGCGTAAGAGACCGCCCCTCGCTGAGTTCCAGTTTGGGCAGCACTTTGCGGCGAAACTCGCCTTCGGCTGTACCGCCGTTGAAGAAAACGCGGGTGATGCGCGGATGCTGCGCAAAAAAGGCGGGGAAGTCGTTGGGCTGGCCGTTGCGAATGGCGGCATCCAGAGAGCCTGTGCGCTCGCAGGTGGCGAGTACGTCCCACAGCGCGCAGCCACTCGCTTGCAGCGCGGCGCAGCATTTTGCGTACAGCGCCTCCGGCATCTTCTTTGAAGATGGTTTCTGTTTGCGCAGTTCGTGCAGTTCGGCGCGCAGGTCGGCGGAAAAACCCATGACTTCGGCCACTATCGGCCAGAAAAGGTTGCGCGAATGGGCGTAATACTGCCCGGCTTGCAGCGAGGCTTCGCCGGGCATGGAGCCGAGGATGAGGGTGTGTGCGCGTTCGTCCGCGATTGGGTCGAAGGCGTGCAGCAGGGGCGAGGCGGACATGGGCGGCAGGCGAGGGCAGATGGGCGGGGCACCGATGATGCCATTGTGTGCCGACAATTTTCCATGCTGCGGAAAGAAAAAGGGTTTCCAGCGCAGGTGCTGGAAACCCTTTGTGTTTTTGGTCGGGGCGGCGGGATTCGAACTCGCGACCCCTTGCACCCCATGCAAGTGCGCTACCAGGCTGCGCTACGCCCCGACACGAAGCCCGCAATTCTAGCGTTCGTTTTGGTTTTCGGCAAGTGGCGCGCCCCTCGTTCGCGCCCGTCCGCTGCGCGGCCTTGCGGTGCTCACTTTTGCGTATCTTCGGCGGTGTTGCGGGCGGGAAGTCCGGGCTGAGCGTGGTTGGGGACGGGGGCGTAGCGGTAGTGCTCTACGCTCATCAGCAGGCGGATGGCGCTGGCGGCGGTTTGCGTGGCTTCGTGGCGGATGTGTTCCAGCGTGGCTTCGGGGTGCTCGGGTTCGTAGCTGCGCTGGAGCATGGCGCGGGTGAGTTCGCCAAATTCTTCGCCGAGTACGGCCAGGGCGTGCATGGGGTCGTCGGGCCAGCGGGGGAAGGTTTGCGTGGCGCGGTCGAGTTCGGCACGGATGGCGGCAAGGGCTTGGTCAAGGGTCATGGCAGACGGCGGAAAAGGAAACGGCAACCGGCGCGGCGGTTGCCGTTGTGCGTGGGAAAAAAACAAGGGCGCTCAGGCGGCTGTTTCCGGGCGCAGGTGGGGGAAGAGGATGACGTCGCGAATGGCGGGGGCGTCGGTGAGCAGCATGGTGAGCCGGTCAATGCCGATGCCGCAGCCGCCAGTGGGCGGCAGGCCGTATTCGAGGGCGCGGAAGTAGTCGGCGTCGAAATACATGGCTTCTTCGTCGCCATCGGCGCGGGCTTTGGCTTGTTCGTTGAAGCGGGCGGCCTGGTCTTCGGGGTCGTTGAGTTCGGAAAAGCCGTTGGCGATTTCGCGCCCGGTCATGAAGAGTTCAAAGCGTTCGGCGATGGCCGGGTCGCGGTCGCTGCGGCGCGAAAGGGGCGAGACTTCGGCGGGGTAGTCGACGATGAAGGTGGGTTCCCAAAGCTGGGCTTCGGTGGCTTCTTCAAAAAGCTGGAATTGCAGCACGCCCAGCCCGGCATTGGGACGCACTTCGGCACCCATTTCTACGAGCTTGGCGCGCAGCCAGGCGGCATCGTTGAGCTGTTCGATGCTGAAGCCGGGGTTGTGGTGGTGGATGGCTTCGACAACGGTGAAACGGGCGAAGGGACGGGAGAAATCGAGTTCGCGCCCCTGATACTGGAAACGCTCGGTGCCCAGCGCCTGACGCGCGGCGTGGCGCAGCAGCCCTTCGGTGAAGTTCATGATGTCGTGATAGTCAGCATAGGCTTCGTAGAACTCCATCATGGTGAATTCGGGGTTGTGCCGGGGCGACAAGCCTTCGTTGCGGAAGTTGCGGTTGATTTCAAAGACTTTTTCAAAACCGCCGACGACCAGCCGTTTGAGGTACAACTCGGGCGCAATGCGCAGGTACAGCGGCATGTCGAGCGCGTTGTGATGCGTCACGAAGGGGCGCGCGGCGGCACCGCCGGCAATGGGGTGCATCATGGGCGTTTCGACTTCGAGAAAACCCGCGCCGGTCATGTATTCGCGGATGGATTGCACGATGCGGCTGCGGGCGACGAAGGCAAAGCGCGTCTGCTCGTTCATGATGAGGTCGACGTAACGCTGGCGATATTTGAGTTCGATGTCGCTGACGCCGTGGAATTTGTCGGGCAGGGGGCGCAGGTTTTTGGTGAGCAGGCGTACCTGACTGGTCTTGACGGTGAGTTCGCCCGTGCGGGTTTTGAACAGCGTGCCTACACAGCCGATGATGTCGCCAATGTCCCAGGTTTTGAAGTCGGCATAGACTTCTTCGCCGACGGTGTCACGCTGGATGTAGAGCTGGATGCGCCCGGTGTGGTCCTGAATGGTGAGAAAACTGGCCTTGCCCATGAACCGCTTGAGCATGATGCGCCCGGCCAGACGCACTTCGATGTTGTCCGCTTCCAGCGCTTCGCTGGTTTTTTCGCCGTAGCGTTCGTCGAGTTTGGCGGCGGTGTTTTCGCGCTTGAAGTCGTTGGGGAAGGCGTGGCCGCGTGCGCGCCATTGGGCGAGTTTTTCACGGCGTTCGGCAATGAGGGCGTTTTCGTCTTGCGCGGGGGCAGTTTCCGGTTTCTGGGGGGCGTGGCTCATGATGGATGGGTTTCAGGCCGTTTTCGGCTGGGCTTCGGGAATGGTGATGCTGACTTCGAGCACTTCGAGGTTGGCGTTCTTTTCGAGTTCGACCTTGATGTCTTCCTTGCTGATGTGGACGTATTTGGAGATGACGTCCAGCAGTTCTTGCTGCAAGGCTTTCAGGTCAATGCCGGGCTGACCGCTTTTGCCGCCTTCGTGGGTGATGATGAGGCCGAGACGTTCCTTGGCAATGGCGGCGGTGGTTTTCTTTTTCTCACCAAAAATGAGGGAAAGCAGGGACATGTCACTTGCCTCCGAAGATGCGTTTGATGAGACCGGGTTTTTCGTAGTCGACAAATCGCAGCGGGCGCTTGGCGAGCACTTCTTCGTTGCTGCCTTCTTCCAGGAAACGGGCGACGACGTCGGCATAGGCTTCGGCCACGTCCGAACCTTTCAGGTGAATGGCGGGCATCCCCTGGTTGGAGGCTTGCAGCACGGCTTCGGATTCGGGAATGACACCAATCAGGGGAATGCGCAGCAGTTCCTGCACGTCCTGATAGGAGAGCATTTCGCCTTCGGCCACACGGCGCGGCGAATAGCGGGTAATCAGCAGGTGTTCCTTGACCGGCTCGTCACCTTTCTGGGCGCGGCGGGATTTGGATTGCAAAATGCCGATGATGCGGTCGGAATCGCGCACCGAGGAGACTTCCGGGTTGGTGGTGATGATGGCTTCATCAGCAAAGGTCAGCGCCATGACTGCGCCGTGTTCAATGCCGGCGGGCGAGTCGCAGACGATGAATTCAAAATCCATCTGGCGAAGCTGATCGATGACTTCTTCGACGCCTTCTTCCGTCAGCGCGTCTTTGTCGCGCGTTTGCGAGGCGGGCAGGATGTAGAGGTTTTCGCACTGCTTGTCCTTGATCAGCGCCTGGCTGAGACGGGCATCGCCCTGGATGACGTTGACGAAGTCGTAGACCACGCGCCGTTCGCAGCCCATGATGAGGTCAAGGTTGCGCAGGCCAACATCAAAATCAATCACGGCGGTTTTGTGGCCGCGCAGCGCCAGCCCGGATGCGATTGCGGCGCTGGTGGTGGTCTTGCCCACGCCGCCTTTGCCGGAGGTGATTACAACGACTTTGCTCACGATCATTCCTTTGTGGTCGGTGAAAGGTGAAGAGAGAAGAATGCGGAAACGGGAAAGCGGCGGTCAGTTCAGCCGCAGCGGTTCGATGACCAGCTTTTGCCCGCTCTCATTGGTGACAAGGCGTACATGCACGGGTTTACCGGCGATGGAATCGGGCACGCCGTGCTCAAAGGTTTTGTAGATGCCGCCGATGGAGACGATTTCCGGGCCGAAGTTGGTGGTAAAGATGCGGGCGTTGGTGTTGCCCGAACCGCCCGCGAGCACGCGCCCGCGCAGCGGGCCATAACAATGCACGCAGCCGTCGGCAATGATTTCCGCGCCACTGCTGGAGCCACACAGCAGTACAATGTCGCTGTACTGGGCATAGACTTGCTGGCCGGTGCGCAGCGGGCGGTCAATAATCATGGTGGTGGCCTGCTGGGCGGAGGGCGGCGGCGGGGTGAGCGCAAGTTGCTGCTGCACGGGGGCAGAGGCTGGCGCGGGCGCGGGCGCAGGGTGATTGCGCAGGCCGCCTTCGGGGAGAATGGCCAGATTGGTCTGGCGCAGGCCTTCGAGCAGTTCGGGCGGGACGTTTTGCACCGCAACCGGGCGCAGGCAGAAACGCCGAAACAGGCTGAGAATGCCGGGCCAGTCGATATGATCGGGGACGGCGGCCAGCTCGCCCAAGTCCAGCACGGTGGCTTCGCCATCGAAAAAGTCTGGCATACCGCCCATCATCTTGTGCATGGCATCGGCCAGTCGCGGCGGCTCGGTGTGATGCAGCACGGCGATGGTGACATCCATCGCGGCGTTACGGAACTCAAGGTCTCGGGATTGGGCGGGCATTCGGCTCATGGCGCGGCAGGGTTGAAAACAGGCGAATCGCCTTTTTGCAAAAAGGGAGATTCTACTATATGCGTGCGGTCGATTCGACGGCGGCTTGCGGCGCGGTGTGCGCTTGTGCACGCAAAACGCCCGTGTACGCGGACAGCAGACGGCGGCGCTCAGAGGCTGTGCACTTCGCCGTCTTCCAGGAAGATGGCGTGGGCGTGTCCGTCGTCCCACGAGGCGAGCACCCAGCGATGGCAGATGTGGCCTTCAAGGTGGTGCGTGTGGTGGGCGCGGCGGTGGGTGTGGCCGTGAATGAACAGCGGCGGGAAGCTCTGGTCGCGCAGCAGCTCGGCGACGGCTTCCCGGTTGACGTCCATGATGTCGGCGGCACTCTGGTATTTGTGCTCACCGCTTTGGCGGCGCGCTTCTTGCGCCTGCTGCATTCGTACATCCAGCGGGGCGGCAAGAAACTGCGTGCGCCATTCGGGGGCGCGCACCTGACGGCGAAATTGCTGGTAGGCGACGTCATCAGTGCATAGCGCGTCGCCATGCGCAATCAACACGGGCTGGCCGTGCACGTCAATGCGCAGGGCATCCTGCGTGACGAGGCGCACGCCCGCCTCACTGGCGAAACGTTCGCCGAGCAGAAAATCACGGTTGCCGGGCAGCAGCGTGACGGGGGCACAATCGCGGGCAAAGGCGGCCAGCGCGGCGGCCACTTCGCGGGCGAGCGGGTCGCTGTCAAGCTGGTCGTCCCCCAGCCAGTAGTCGAACAGGTCGCCGAGGATATAGAGCGCGTCACACCGCGCGCCCTGGCTTTCCAGCAGGGCGTGAAAGGCGCGGGTGATGTCGGGACGTTCCGCGCTCAGGTGCAGGTCGGAAATGAACAGCGTGCGCGACATGGGGAAGTTGTCTGGCATCTGTCGGACGGTTTATTCGACGATTTGCGCGCGTTCGACGACTACATCTTCCACGGGCACGTCCTGATGAAAACCGCTGCTGCCGGTTTTGACCGAGACGATGGCGTCGACCGCTTCCATGCCGTCGGTGACCTTGCCAAAGACGCAATAGCCCCAGCCATCCTGCCCCGGGTAGTCAAGAAAATCGTTATCGACGACGTTGATGAAAAACTGCGCGGTGGCCGAATGCGGGTCGTTGGTGCGCGCCATGGCGATGCTGCCACGGGTGTTTTTCAGGCCGTTTTTGGCTTCGTTCTGGATGGGTTCGCCGGTCGCCTTCTGCTTCATGCCCGGCTCAAAACCGCCGCCCTGAATCATGAAGTTGCGGATGACGCGGTGAAAAATCGTGCCGTCATAGTGGCCGCTTTTCACGTAGGCGAGGAAGTTTTCCACCGTCTGGGGCGCTTTTTCGGCGTCCAGCGCAAGGGTGATGGCACCGTGGTTGGTGTGCAGGATTACCTGGGGCATGTCGGATTTTCCTTTCGTGTGAGAACGTATGTAGACAGAACTGGCGAAGGCTTGCGCGGGGGGCGCTTATTTTTTGTTTTTGGCGGGTTTTTTGGTTTTGGAAGTGCTTTTCTTGTTGGTTTTGCTGGATTTTTTGGCCGTTTTCTTGGTTTTGGCAGGTTTCTTGGTCTGGGTGCTGGCTTTTTGGGTTTCCTTGGCTTCGGCGGCCTTGGCGGGCTCATCGCCCTTGGCGGCGGCGGCAGTGCCCGGTTTTTCCAGAATTTGCACAGACTTGATTACGATGGGTTCCAGCGGCACGTCTTCCATGCCTGCGCGGCGTCCCGTGGGTACGGCGGCGATTTTGTTGACTACCTCCATGCCTTCGACCACTTTGCCAAACACCGCATAGCCCCAGCCATCCTGACCGGGATAGTCAAGGAAATCGTTGTTTTCCACGTTGATGAAAAACTGCGACGAGGCCGAGTGCGGGTCGCTGGCGCGCGCCATGGCAATTGTGCCGACCCGGTTCTTCAGGCCGTTTTTGGCTTCGTTGCGAATCGGGTTGCGGGTGATTTTTTGTTCCAGATCGTCGGTGAAGCCGCCGCCCTGAA
>JAFSWK010000259.1 GCA_017444505.1 Rhodocyclaceae bacterium
GCCCGCCTGCTTGGCCTGATACATGGCTTCGTCAGCGCGTTTGAGCAGCACGTCAAAATCTTCGCCGGGCACCCATTCGCTGACTCCGGCACTGAAGGTAATCAGCAGCCGCTGGTCGTTGGCGAGGAAATAGGCGCGCGTGAGTTCGCGCTGCAAGCGCACCAGCGCATCGGCGGCGTTTTCCAGCGAAGTGTCCGGATAGATGATGACGAATTCTTCGCCGCCCATGCGTGAGATGCTGTCGCTCGGGCGCAGGTTCTGGCGCACGACGCTGGTCAGGTGAATCAGCGCCTGGTCGCCCACGTCGTGCCCGTGCGTGTCGTTGAGCGCCTTGAAGTTGTCCAGATCCAGCAGGCCGACGCAAATCGGCGCGCGATGGCGCTGCGAACGGGCGGCCTCGCGCATGAAGGTTTCCTGCATCCCGCGCCGGTTTTGTACGCCGGTGAGCTGGTCGTGACGCATCAGGTGGCTGGCCTGTTCCAGTTCCGCCTGCAATTCGGCGATGCGCTGCTCGGCCTGCTGCGCGCGGTCGCGCGCGGAGACCAGTTCATCATGCGCACGCTGGGTTTCTTCGCGGATGGAGGCGGTTTCCTGAATGACGACGTCGAGCACGTCGCGGATCTGCTGGATGTCTTTGGCATCGTTGAGGCGCGGCAAGGCATCCGAGAGCGTGCCGTGATACGAGCCGGTGCTCTCGGTCATGCTCGCCAACTGCGCGATGAAGCCGGTGAGCAGTTCGCGCAGCGATTGCTGCGATTGCACCAGATCGTGCTTCAACTGGCCTTGCCGGTCGATCACTTCTTTCAGGCAGGTTTCGGCGTCATCGAGCGCGCGCATATCGTTGGGCGTCGACAAGACCTGCCGCAAACGCCCAATCTGCCCGGGCATCCATTGGTCATCGACGACCAGCACATCAATGTTTTCCAGCAGCAATTGCAGCAAATGCAGCAGACCGGCGCGCACTTCGCCCATGTCGCCAGCGAGGATTTCGACGTGGAAAGCAAATGGCCGCAACTGCCGCACCAGCTCGGAGAGTTGCTCCATCGAACCCACCGCGCGCGCCTGCGCGGCCAGTCGCCCGGCTTCCTTGAGCAATTCCGGCGCATCCTGCAACAGCGGCGGCGCGATCGTTTCCAGCACCACGCCAAACAGTTCGCGCAGCTGTGCAATCATCTCGCCCGCATCGCCCTCGGCGGCAACTTGCAACGCGCCCCGCGACGCACGAGCCATCGGCGAAGCGCCCCGCGCGACGGGACGGCTCGTTGGCGCAGACTCAGGCGGCAATTCGCCTTCCAGCACCGCCTCGCCGCCGCCTTCGGGCGTGCGCGCCCACGCCTGCAACAGCCCTTGCAGGCGCGAATACAGCATGGAGGCGCTTTGCGTGAGCAGCACACGGTCGAGCGATTCGCGCTTGCGCGCCGTCGTCCAGCCCGCCTGGTTCGTTTCCCACTGGCGCAGCAACTGGTCAATCAGCGTGTTCCACTGCATCTCTTCGTCGGGCGAAAACGCTTTCAGCCATTGCGAAAACGCCTTTTCCGCCTCTTCCAAGTTCGCCTCGCCCAGCGCCGCCTGCATCTGCTTGATGGCGCGCGTCTGCTCGCCGCCCTGCGCGGGCAGGCGGGAAGCAATTTTCTTCAACAGCGAATCAATGCCCTGCAAGACATTCGGTTCTTTCGCCACTTCATAATAGAGGGCAGCGAAGTTTTCCGGCGACGGCTGCAAGCGGCGCTTGGCCAGCAGTACCAGAACATCACGGGCAATTTCAGAAGGGGAAGGTTGTTGTGCGGCCATGACCGAAACCCATAAAGACAATGGCAGGCCACTGTCAGCCCGCCAAAACGTTGCGGAAACGAAGCAGGAAAGCCGCGAACCTTACCACGACGCGCCGCCCGGCGCTTTGACCAAAACGGTGCACTGTTGCACGCCAAGCTGTGAAATAATGCGCGGTCACTCAGCCCAACCGCAAGTCCATGAGCGCAAAAACACTGTACCAGAAACTGTGGGATAGCCACCTTGTCCGCGAAGAAGCCGACGGCACCGGCCTACTCTACATCGACCGCCACCTGATTCACGAAGTCACCAGCCCGCAGGCGTTTGAAGGCTTGCGTCTGGCCGGACGCCAGCCGTGGCGCAGCCGCTCCATCGTCGCCACCGCCGACCACAACACTCCCACGGACAACTGGGAAGCGGGCATTGCAGGCATTTCCGACCCAATTTCCCGCCAGCAGATTGAAACGCTGGACAGCAACCTGCGCGGCCAGAACGTGCTGGCCTATTTCCCGTTCCGCGATTCGCGCCAAGGCATCGTGCACGTCATCGGTCCGGAAAACGGCGCCACCTTGCCGGGCATGACCGTCGTCTGCGGCGATTCGCACACCTCCACGCACGGCGCGTTTGCCTGTCTGGCGCACGGCATCGGCACGTCCGAAGTCGAACACGTCTTGGCCACGCAATGCCTGTTGCAGAAAAAATCCCGCACCATGCTCATTCGCGTCGACGGGCAAACTGGCGCAGGCGTCACCGCCAAAGACATCGCCCTGGCCATCATCGGGCGCATCGGCACCGCCGGCGGCACCGGCTACGCCATCGAATTTGCCGGCAGCGCCATCACTGCCCTCAGCATGGAAGGGCGCATGACCTTGTGCAACATGGCCATCGAAGGCGGCGCCCGCATGGGCTTTGTCGCTGTCGATGACGTCACCATCGACTACCTGCGTGGCCGCCCCTTCGCGCCCGAAGGCGAACAATGGGAACAGGCCGTCGCCTACTGGAAAACCCTGCATTCGGATGACGGCGCGGTATTCGACCAGACCATTGTTATCGACGCAGCCAGCATCGTGCCGCAAATCACCTGGGGCACCTCGCCCGAAATGGTCACCGGCATTGACGGCGTCGTGCCCGACCCGGCGCAGGAAGCCGACCCCGTGCGACGGGAAGGCATGACCCGCGCCCTGCAATACATGGATTTGACGCCCGGCACGCCGATGGAAAGCATTTCGGTCGACCGCGTCTTCATCGGCTCGTGCACCAACTCGCGCATTGAAGACTTGCGCGCCGCCGCGCACATCGTGCAAGGCAAGCGCATCGCCGCCAACATCAAGCAGGCGCTTGCCGTGCCCGGCTCCGGTCTGGTCAAACGGCAGGCCGAAGCCGAAGGGCTGGACAAAATTTTCACCGCTGCCGGTTTTGAATGGCGCGAACCGGGCTGTTCCATGTGTCTGGCGATGAATAACGACCGCCTCGGCGCGGGCGAACGCTGCGCCTCCACGTCCAACCGCAATTTTGAAGGCCGTCAGGGTGCGGGCGGGCGCACGCATCTGGTCAGCCCCGCCATGGCAGCGGCGGCAGCCATTGCCGGTCACTTTACCGACGTGCGCCGTCTGGCCTGACTTTTCTTTTCCCTCTCCCATCCTTTCACGGAGGTACCCCGTCATGAAAAAACTTCCCCTGAGTCTCGCCTGCCTCATCGCGCTGGGCACTGCCGCCTGCAACACCGTCAAGGGCGTTGGCCGGGATATTCAAAAAGGCGGTCAGGCCATTGAAAAAGCCGCGCAATAATGGACGCCTTTACCCATCTCGACGCTCTGGTGGCGCCGCTTGACCGCAACAACGTCGATACCGACGCCATCATCCCCAAGCAATTCCTCAAATCCATCCAGCGTTCCGGCTTCGGCCCCAATGCGTTTGACGAATGGCGCTATCTGGACGTTGGCCAGCCCGGGCAGGATTGTTCCGCGCGCCCGAAAAATCCCGATTTTCCGCTCAATCAGGCGCGCTTTGACGGCGCGCAGATTTTGCTCACGCGGCAAAATTTCGGCTGCGGCTCGTCGCGCGAACACGCCCCGTGGGCGCTGCTTGATTACGGTTTTCGCGTCATTCTGGCCGAATCGTTTGCCGACATTTTCTTCAACAACTGCTTCAAAAACGGCATCCTGCCCATCGTCCTTCCTGCGGCGGAAATTGAAACCCTGTTTCAGCAAACGCTGGCCACGCCCGGCTATCGTCTGTCCATCGACCTGCCCACGCAGCGCATCCAGTGTCCGGACGGGCGCAGCATCGCTTTTGAAGTCGACGCTTTCCGCAAGGAATGCCTGCTCAACGGCTGGGACGACATCGGCCTGACCCTGCGCCATGCCGACGCCATCCGCGCCTTTGAAGCCGCCCACCGCGAACGTCACCCGTACTTTTTCCGCTGAACAACAACAAACCTGCAACAAGGAATCTTTCCATGAAAATCTGCGTGCTGCCCGGCGACGGCATCGGCCCCGAAATCACCCGCGAAGCCGTGCGCGTACTGCAAGCACTGGTGCCGCAAGCCGAGGTAGAAGAAGCCCTGCTCGGCGGCATCGCCGTCGACACCACCGGCTCGCCCTATCCCGACGCCACCCGCGCGCTTGCCCGCGCAGCCGATGCCGTGCTGCTCGGCGCCGTCGGCGGCCCGAAATGGGACAACCTTCCCCGCGAACAACGTCCCGAACGCGGCTTGCTGGGCATTCGTCAAGACCTCGGCCTGTTCGCCAACCTGCGCCCGGCCATCCTCTATAAGGAACTCGCCAACGCCTCGTCCCTGAAACCCGAACTGGTCGCCGGGCTGGACATTCTCATCGTGCGCGAACTCACCGGCGACATTTACTTCGGCCAGCCGCGCGGCGTGGAAATGCGCGACGGCCAGCGTTTCGGCTTCAACACCATGCACTACAACGAAGGCGAAATCCGCCGCATCGGGCGCGTGGCTTTTGAAGCTGCGCGCAAGCGCGGCAAGCGGCTGTGCTCGGTCGACAAAATGAACGTGCTGGAAACCACGCAGTTGTGGCGCGACGTAATGAACGAACTCGCCCCGGAATATCCGGATGTCACGCTCTCGCACATGCTCGTCGACAACTGCGCCATGCAGCTTGTGCGCGAACCGAGGCAATTTGACGTCATCGTCACCGGCAACCTCTTTGGCGACATTCTTTCCGACGAAGCCGCCATGCTCACCGGCTCCATCGGCATGTTGCCCTCGGCCTCGCTGGACGAGCGCAACAAAGGGCTGTTTGAACCCTCGCACGGCTCGGCGCCGGACATTGCCGGCAAAAACGTCGCCAACCCGCTGGCCACCATTCTTTCGGTCGCCATGATGCTGCGCTACACCTTCAATCTGGAAACCGAAGCTGCCCGCATTGAAGCCGCCGTCCAGAAAGTGCTGGCGCAAGGGCTGCGCACTGCCGACATTGCCGAAGGCGGCACACGCACCATCGGCACCACAGAGATGGGCGACGCCGTGCTGGCCGCACTGTAACACTTTCCCCTTTCTTATCACTTCTTTGAGAACCCACATGAAAACCACAGGACTTATCGGCTGGCGCGGCATGGTCGGCTCCGTACTCATGCAGCGCATGGCCGAAGAAAACGACTTCGCCCTTTTCAACCCCCGTTATTTCTCCACCTCCAACGCCGGCGGCACTGCCCCCGTCTTCGGCGGCAAGGAAGCCGACAGCCCGCTGCTCGACGCGCACAACCTCAAGGCTCTGGCCGCCTGCGACATCCTCGTCTCCTGTCAGGGTGGCGACTACACCAACGCCACCTACGCCAAGCTGCGCGAATCCGGCTGGAAAGGTCACTGGATTGACGCCGCCAGCACCCTGCGCATGAAAGAGCACACCGTCATCGTGCTCGACCCGGTCAATGAAAACGTCATCCGCGACGCGCTGGCGCGCGGCGGGCGCGACTGGATTGGCGGCAACTGCACCGTCTCGCTGATGCTCATGGCGCTGGGCGGTCTGTTCCACGCCAACCTGGTGGAATGGATTTCCGCCATGACCTACCAGGCCGCCTCTGGTGCCGGTGCGCAAAACATGCGCGAACTGCTCGCCCAGATGGGCGCGCTGCACAGCGCCGTGGCCGACGACCTGGCGAACCCCGCCTGCGCCATTCTCGACATCGACCGCAAAGTCTCAAACACCCTGCGCAGCGCCGAATTCCCCACCAAAAACTTCCGCAACACCGCCCTGGCCGGCAGCCTCATCCCGTGGATTGACGTCCCGGTTGAAAACGGCCAGAGCAAGGAAGAATGGAAAGGCGGCGCGGAATGTAACAAGATTTTGGGCAAGCCGCCCTTCCGCACCCCCGGCAGCATCCCTGTCGACGGCCTGTGCGTGCGCATTGGTGCCATGCGTTGTCACTCGCAAGGTTTCACCATCAAGCTCAAGAAAGACGTCCCGCTGGCGGACATCGAATCGCTCATCGCTGCTGCCAACGACTGGGTAAAAGTAGTGCCCAACGAACGCGAAGCCACCGAGCGCGAACTCACTCCCGCCGCCGTCACCGGCACGCTCACCGTCCCCGTCGGGCGTCTGCACAAAATGGCCATGGGCGGCGACTACCTCACCGCCTTCTCGGTGGGCGACCAGCTCCTGTGGGGCGCGGCAGAACCCCTGCGCAGAATGCTACGTATCTTGTTGCAGGAATAACCCAGTCTGGCCAAATCGCAACAGAAAAGTGCCGGGAAGAACGTAAAAAAGCAAGCAAATTGTTACGCAACGTGATATTTTTAACGGCACTCTTCCCTTTTTCCCCGAATCACTTCGCTGGATTATCCATGAACGCCAAACTCAGAACTTCCATTCTTGCGGCTGCCATCGCGGCCTTGCCTCTCGGGGTTCAGGCCGCCGGTCTGGGCAATATCCATGTTAAAAGTGGCCTGGGACAACCGCTGAATGCCGAGATTGAAGTCAGCGCTGCCCCTGCCGAGGTTCGCCAGCTCAGCGCCCGCATCGCCGACATGGACGCCTTCCAGCGCGCCAACATTCCTTATTCCCTGCTGATGACGGAAATTTCCACGTCGATTGAGCAGCGGGGCAAACGCACCTACATCAAGCTCACCAGCGCGCAGCCGGTCAATGAACCGATTGTTGACATGGTGATTGCCCTTGACTGGCAAGAAGGCAGCGCCACCCGCGAATACACCTTCCTGCTCGACCCGGTCGAAGGCGTCTCGGCACCGGCCAAATCGGGCGCGCCGCTCGTCACGCCGCCCACGCCCACCGTGGCCAGCAGCTATGACAGCTCGCGTATGCCGCAGGAAACCATCCGCGAAACGCGCATTCCTGCCGATGCAGCCCCGTCGATTGCGCAACCTGCCCCTGCCGCGCCCGCGCCTGCCGTCGCCCAGCCTTCGGCGCAGCACGCCGCCCCGGCGCCTCGCGAAGACAGCGCGCCTGCGTCCGCCGGCGGTGGCGACGAATACCGCGTCGTGCGTGGCGACACCCTGTCTGCCATTGCCCGTCGCCACA
>JAFSWK010000260.1 GCA_017444505.1 Rhodocyclaceae bacterium
CAGCGCACTGGCGGCGATTTCGTCGCCCACCGTCACCATGCGGCGCAACAGCGCACGTTCGCGGATGATGGACGCATATTGGTGAATGTTTGCCGCCGAAGGCGTCGATTCGGCCAGTTCGGCCAGATAGGCCAGCCCGCCCGCCTCTTCTTCTTCGTTGCTCTTTTGCAGCGACTCGCTCACGGTGATGACATCCGCCGGTTTGCCGTGGTCGATGAGCTTGAGGATGTGGCGGAAGATGCGGCGGTGATCGTCGCGGTAAAAATCTTCTGCATTGACGATGCCCAGCACGCGCTCCATGGCGACGTTGTCGAGCAGCAGCCCGCCGAGCAAACCTTGTTCGGCCTGTACGGAATGCGGCGGCAGGCGCAGGGATGCGCCCTCTTCTCCGGCAAACGGCGGCGGCGCATAGTCGCCGTACTCTTCCGGCGGCAGCGGGGGCGGCGTGTAGTCGGCGTCGTAGTCGGGATTTTGCGGCATGGCGAAAAACGGTAAGGAAAGAGAAAAAACGAATCAGGCGCAGGCGCGGCGTGCGGCCAGCAAGGCGGCGGCACGCGCCTGACCCAGATGCGCGGCCAGTTCGCGTTGCAAACGCGACCAGTCAAAATGCGGCCCCGGGTCGGTCTTGCGCCCCGGGGCGATGTCGGCATGACCGGCGATGTCGGCAATCGGCAGGCGCGCGACGAGTTCGGCCAGACAGCTTGCCAGCCGCTGATATTGTGCGTCGCTAAACGGCTGCTGGTCGCTGCCTTCGAGTTCGATGCCGACGGAAAAATCGTTGCAACGCTCGCGCCCGCGCCAGCGCGAGACACCGGCGTGCCAGGCGCGCGCATCAAAGGGGGCGAACTGTATCACTTCCCCGTCGCGGCGGATGAACAGGTGCGATGAGACGCGCAGTTCGCGCAGTTGCGCAAAATACTGATGCGCGTTGCAGTCCAGACAGTTGGTGAAGAAACGCTCCACCGCATCTCCGCCGAATTCTTCCGGCGGCAAGCTGATGGCGTGAAGGACGGCAAGTGTGACCGCCTCTTCGGGCGGACGTTCATCCACGTTGGGCGAAGGCAACTGCCGCGCGCCGGACAACAACCCGGCGGTCTGGCTCACGGCAGCACCTCACGCATCCGCCAGCGCGACAGGCGAAAGCGCAACTGGTTGACCGACAAACCCAGCGCGGCGGCGGCGGCTTCAAATTGTTCCTGCGTCAGCCGCGAAGAACTGCGTGTGCGCAAGGCGGCTACCTGCCGCGTCAGCGCGTCCGCTCCAGAGGCGGCGGGCGCGGCCACTGGCGGTGCGCTGCCCGCTTCCGGCGCAAAGGGAGTAGCGGCCATCGGCGCGCTTTCGGCAGGGGTCGTACCAAAAGGTGCGGCGGCTTTGTGTTCGTCCAGATTCAGGTCTCCGGGCTGGATTTCCGCCCCTTCACACAAGGCGCAGGCGCGCTCCAGCAGGTTTTCCAGATCGCGCACGTTGCCGGGAAAATCGTATTGCTGCAAGGCAGCCAGTGCCGCCTGGCTCAAGGCGGGCACCGCCGTGCCGTTGCGTTCGGCCAGACGGGCGAGGATGAATTCCGACAGCGGCGCGATGTCTTCCAGCCGGCTGCGCAGCGGCGGCACGGCGAGCATGATGACGTTGATGCGGAAGAACAAATCCTGCCGGAACTCGCCCTGACTGACGAGCGCGGCCAGGTCGCGGTGCGAGGCCGAGAGGATGCGCACATC
>JAFSWK010000001.1 GCA_017444505.1 Rhodocyclaceae bacterium
AACGCGAACGGCAAAAAAGACACCCGTCTTGTCGCCTTCCGCGAAAATCCCGCCCTGCACTGGGTGGTCGCCGTGGCCGCCAATCTTTCCGAATACACCGCGGCGTATGACCGCCTGCGCCACATCACGCTGGTTTGCTTTGCGCTCATCGGCGTCCTGCTCACGGGGCTGGTCACGCCGCTGCTGGGCGCGCGCCTGCGTCCGCTGCAAGCGGTCATGCAGTCGCTGGAAGCCTTTGGTCGCGGCAATTTGCGCACCCGCATTCAGGTGGCAGAACATTCCGACAACGAAATCGACCGCGTTGCGCTGGGGCTGAACCGTTCCGCACACTCCATGGGCGCGCTGGTCGGCACCATCCGGCAGACTTCTTCGCAGGTGCGCGGTTGCGCCGAGGACATGAACACCTCTGCCGAACAACTGCACGGCGCCGTGCGCACCCTTTCGGAAAACGCCTGCGAGATGAGCGCCAATTCGCAGCAACTCTCTTCCTCCATCCAGCAGGTTTCCGCTTCGGCCAGCACCGCCGATGAACTGGCCACACAGGCGGTGGGCGAAGTCAATACCGTCAAACAGGTTACGCTGGAAGTCATCGAATTTGCGCGCAGCATCGAAGAGCGCGTGCGCAACTCGCTCTCCGAGGTGGAGCGGCTCAACACCATGTCGCAGGAAATCGACCGCGCACTGGTCGCCATCCGCCAGATTGCCGAGCAAACCAATTTGCTGGCCCTGAACGCCGCCATCGAAGCAGCACGCGCCGGTGAAGCCGGGCGCGGCTTTGCCGTGGTGGCCGACGAAGTGCGCAAACTCGCCGGGCAGTCCGAAGAGTCCACGGGCGAAATCAGCAACATTCTCAACCGGGTCAACAGCGGCATCCAGTCGGTGCAGCAAACCATCAGCGGCGCGGCGCAGGAAGCCATGCAGAGCACCGAAGCCGCCGGGCGCGCGGAAGGTGCGCTCAACACCATCGAACAGATTACGGGCGAGATTGCCCACGCCATCAACGCCATTGCCCACAGCGTGGACGAACAGTCGAAAGTCACCAGCAGCGTCGTTTCGCGTCTGGAACACGCCGCACAGATTACGGAAGAGGCAGGCAAAACTTCCGGCAACGTCGCCCAAAGCGCCGAAGACCTGGGGCGCGCAGCCGCCTCGCTGGAAGAAAACGTCGGCCACTTCCAGACCTGATCCGCACACTTTTCCGCCACCTCACAAACGGCACGCCCGCGCGGTGTGCCGTTTGTTTTTGCCTCGGGCGGGCGCGGGTACAATGCCGCTTTTTCCTGTACGGCCACCGCAAAACGCGCCATGACCCACCTCGCCTCTTTCACCGTTCTGGAACGCCGCGCCGGCATCAGTCTGGCCGGAGTGTTTGCCTTGCGGATGCTGGGGCTGTTTCTGATTTTGCCGGTGTTCGCCATCCACGCGCAGGAATACACGGGCGGCGAGAACCGCGCGCTCATCGGGCTGGCGCTGGGCGCGTATGGGCTGACGCAGGCGCTGCTGCACATTCCGCTGGGCGCGCTTTCTGACCGCATCGGGCGCAAGCCGGTGATTATTGGCGGCTTGCTGGTGTTTTTTGTGGGCAGCGTGCTGGCGGCGCTGGCCAGCGACATCCACACCGTCATCGCCGCACGCGCAATTCAGGGCGCGGGCGCGATTTCCGCCGCCGTCACCGCGCTGGCGGCGGATCTGACGCGCGAGACCCACCGCACCCGCATCATGGCGATGATTGGTTCGAGCATCGCGCTGATGTTCGCCCTTTCCATGGTCGCCGCGCCCACGCTGCACGCGCTCTTTGGCATGGCGGGCATTTTCTGGATTACGGCGGCGCTGGCGCTGGTGGCCTGCGTTGTGGTGTGGAAAATTGTCCCCGAAGCGCCCGCCCGCACCCGCAGCAGCGCGGGCGCGCAGTGGCGGCAGGTGTGGCAGAACGGGCAATTGCTGCGGCTCAATTTTGGCGTCTTTTGCCTGCATCTGATTCA
>JAFSWK010000020.1 GCA_017444505.1 Rhodocyclaceae bacterium
GGGCGATGGTGACGGTGCCGGTGACGGTGAGGGCGTCATTTTGCGGGGCGAAGGTCAGTTCCAGCCCACGGCTGGCGGCGGCGGCTTGCGCAGCTTGCTGGGCGGTGGCCAGCGCGATGGGGGCGGGCGGTTTGCTGCGGTTCAGTTGCAGCAACTCGGCGGTGTTTTCCTGCATCCGGGCGAGCTGGGCGCGGGCGGCGGGCAGGCTGGCGGCGACGCGCTGCTGTTCTTTCCAGAGCCATTCGGCCAGACTGACGACGAGCAGGGCGGCGATGACGGCGGCGGCCAGCAGGACAAGCCGCCGTTCGCGCGGTTGGAGTTTGTTCAGGGAGGCAGGGAGCGGGAGGGTCATGGCTGCGTGGCGAGCGTGAAAGTGGCGGGCGTTTGCGCTTCGACGTGGTAGCCGTGCGTGCGCAGGCGTTGCTGGAATTGGAGCGGGTCGTCCACTTCGGGATGCAGGGTGAGGGTGAGGCGACCGTTGTTGTATTCCAGACTGTGCAGACTGCGCGTGGCCGCGCCGCCGTTGGCGTCGGCGTAGGCGGCGAGCAGGGGCAGGAGGTCATCGCTGCGCAGCAGGCCGTGGGCGCTGCGCGCGGCATCAAGCGCCTGGGTGAGCTGGGCGCTTGGGTTAATCGGTGGGGTGTTGGGCAGGGCGCTGGTGAGCAGGTGTTCCATGCGGCTGTTCAGCTCGGAGAGCTGACTGCGCTGCCAGAGCGTGTCGGCCAGCAGCGCCAGCAGGCCGATGGCGGCAGCACCGGCGGCAATCGCCAGCGGCAGGCGCAGGGCGGTGAGCGGGGTGGGCTGGTTTTGCGGACGCAGGCTGCCGTGCAGCAGGTTGGTGGCGGCGAGAATCCGCTCCGGGTCGTCCAGACGATGGAGACGGGCGGCCACTTCGCAGGCGACGGGCAAATCCAGCGCGGGACGGCTGCGGGGGTTGCGGGGATAGACGATGAGCTTTTCGATGCCTTCGGCGGGCAGCAGGGCGGGCAGGTTGTCGGTCAGGCTGGCGGCGTCGATGAACTGGGCGGGACGCTCAGGCAGCGCCAGCAGCCAGCCTTCGCCCGCTTCGGTGAGCGTGGCGACGCCTGCGCGCGGCGCGGCGGCCAGTTGCAGTTCGCTGACGACGCGCGCGGGGGCGCGCCCGAGGGCGGTCAGTTGCGCGACGATTTGTTGCAGACGGGGACGATGCGTGACCAGCACGTCGACCCGCGTGCCGCCATCGATGTTCTGGCGGCGCATGGGCGTGATGTGTTGCTCGTCAATGTCGCCGATGATGTGTTCTTCCAGCGCGTAGCGCAGCAGTTTTTCTTCTTCGCGCCGCTGCCCGGGCGGAAGTTTGAGTTGCAGGGCGAGGCTTTGGCTGCCGCTGAGGACGACGACAGTTTCGCGCGCACCCGGCCAGTGCGCGGGGGCGCTTTCGCCCTGGGCGAGGATGCGCTCGTGCGCGTCCAGCGTT
Organism: Rhodocyclaceae bacterium; assembly: GCA_017444505.1. Lineage (GTDB taxonomy): Bacteria > Pseudomonadota > Gammaproteobacteria > Burkholderiales > Rhodocyclaceae > JAFZMK01. Next base: position 1,457 of record JAFSWK010000020.1, read on the forward strand.
TGCCAGCGCACGGCGGCATTGTCTTGCGGCCAGTGTTCGCCCGCGTGAAGGACAAGGCGGGCGGCGGTGTTCAGAGGAGCTTTTGCCATAGGATGGTGGGCCAGTTTTCGGTGCGATCCAGTAAGACTTCGATGCTGACGGTGGCGCTGCCGCTGCGGGCGCGGCCTGTGACGAGAAAATAGCGGCTGCGCACCGCGCAGGTGGCAATGCTGATCAGGCGCGCGCCAGAGGGCAGGCGGGAAGCGTATTCTGCCACGGTACGATACCAGGCGTGTTCGCGTTCGGCGGCCAGACGGCGGGCGGCTTCCATCGTCAGGCCGTGGGTGACGGCGAAGAGCATTTCCGGCGGTGCGGTGTTCAGGTTGATGGTGCTTTGCTCGGCGGGCAGCGCGGTGACAAAGGGCAGCAGGCGTTCGATGAGGTCGCTGTCAAAACCGGACACGCTGGCGAGTTCCAGCGGGTCGACCAGCGGCGAATGGGGCAGGCCGTCGTCGGGGGCGGTTTGCGTGGCGGGCACGAGCGCCAGTTGCAGGCTTTGCGCCAGCGTGCGCGCCTGCCCTTCGGGGATGTCCAGCGCCATGAGCAGGCGGGCGAATTGTTCCAGCGCGACGGCGTCGGGCTGTTCGCCAGTAATGAGCGTATTGAGGTTGAAAAGGCCGGAACGGTCTTGTATGCGACCGGCCACTTCGCCTTCTTCGCCCGCATCGTCGACGGGCAGCGGCGGAATGTCGACCGCCCACAGTTCTTGCAGGTGGTCGGTGGGCGTGCGGCGGACGTCGTCGGACAGCACGTTGCGCGCCCAGTCGACCGCGCCGCGCGCGAGCAGCCGCGCCTGACGCTGGTCTTGCAGCGCGCTGGCCGTATCAATATTGCGCCCGAGGCTGGCAATCAGCGCGGCGCTGATGCTGGTGGCCAGAAAGACGGTAATCAGGGCGAGAATCAGCGCGCTGCCGCGCGCGGCCTCGCGGGGGCGATTAGCGCAGGGCATAGGTGCGGGTGAGTTTGCCAAGGTCGGTGAATTCCAGTTCAATGCGGATGGCGGTGGGCAGCGAGACGAGCAGCGTTTCGTTTTGCGGCGGCGGCCAGCGGTCTTGCCAGCCGGTTTGCGGGTTCCAGAAACGCCAGCGCACGGCGCGCAGATGGGTGAGCAGCAGGTCGCTTTCTTCGCGCGGCGGCTGGGCGCGGGCGAAACTTTCCGGATGGCGCCGCCAGTAGAGCGTGTCGCCTTGCAGCACAAAATGGGTGCGCCGGGGCGCGGCGCGGGCGGTGAGCGAGAGGACTTCCAGCCGGTTTTGCCCGCCGTCGGTGTGCCAGACGAGAGCGGGCGCGCGGTTGCCGTGCCCTTGAATGGTGGCCGGAGCCACGGCTTGCATCAGGGTGTTTTCAATAATCAGCAGGGCGCGTTCGATTTCGCGCCAGCGTTCGTGTTCGGATTCCAGACGGTCTTTGCTGAGAATGAGCTGGCTGCTGGCCTGCCAGGTGAGCGTGCCGATAAGGGCGAAAATCGCCAGCGCAATGAGCAGTTCAATCAGCGTCAGCCCCCGCTGTTGTACAGCGGCGCGGCGGGCGGCGGCAGGCGGCGGGCAAGACATCTGCGGGCAGCCTTAGTGCAGCGGGCGGCAGACGAAGCCGGTGACGCGGGTGAGGCTTTCCTCGGAACCGGCACGGCTGACGGTGACATCGACGCGCCGGAACATCGCGTTCGGCGTCGCTTTCGTGTGCTGCTGCCACAGCCACGGGACGCCGCCTTGTTCCGTCTGCCCTTCGACGATGCCCAGATTGGGAAACGCGCCTTTGCTGCGCAGTTCGGCCAGATGGTTGTGGGCGACCCAGGCGGCCAGGGTGTGTTCGCGCAGGCGCTCGGTGTTGCGGATGGTGTTGCTTACCGCCGCCAGCGCCGCCGTCAGCGCAATGGCGAGCACGGCCAGCGCGACGAGGCATTCGAGCAGGGTGAAACCGTGGCAAGAGGCGGCGCGGGACGGCGGTGGGGTCATGGCAGGGTCTCGGTGCTGAGTTGAACCGCGCCGGTGGCGCGGCCATCCAGGGTTGCGTGCAGTTCGCCCGCGTTCAGGCGCAGACGGAAACGGGGCGCTTCCGAGCGGAAAATGATGCGCCGGTTGGCACCATTCGGGTCTTCTTCCGTGCTCAGTTCCGCCCAGGCCAGCGGCGCAGGCAAAACGCGCTCGGTAAAAACGGGCGGTTCATCCAGGGCGACCCATTTGCCGCTGGCATCCTGCACGCTGAATCGGTAGCCGTCGGCGAGCAGTTCAAAGGCCAGCGGCTGGCCGCGCAACTGCGCGCGTTCGGCGCTGGCTTCCAGCGTAAAACGCAGGCGTTCCAGCGCCATGCGGGTATCGCGCGCGGCATGGCCGTCGATGCTGAGGCTCACGCCGGCCAGCGCGATGCCGAGAATGAGCAGCACGATGAGCACTTCAATCAGCGTAAAACCCCGCGCGGGGCGGGGCGAGGCGGCGGCAGGGGCGAAAAGGGCAGACGGCGGCGGCACAGGCGGAATCAGGGCTGTTGCAGCGGTGCGTCGGGGTCGCGCTCGATGAGTTCGATTTTGTAGCCGTCCGGGTCTTCCACGAAGGCGATGACGTGCGTACCGCCTTTTACCGGGCCGGCTTCGCGCGTCACCTTGCCGCCCGCATCCCGAATGCGTTGCACGGCGGCGGCACAGTCGGGCACGGCGATGGCGATGTGGCCGAAGCCGTCGCCGAGGTTGTAGTGGTCGGTGTCCCAGTTCCAGGTCAGTTCAATTTCGGCCTGCGCGGGGTTCGGCTCAAAGCCGAGAAAGGCCAGCGAATAGCGATATTGCGGGTTTTCCGTGCGGCGAACCACCTGCATTCCGAGCACGCGGGTGTAAAAGTCGATGGAACGTTCCAGTTGTCCCACGCGAATCATGGTGTGCAAAAGGCGCATGGCAAGTCTCCCGTGTGCGGAAAAAGAAAAAATGCGCGCGCCGCTTACGGCAGCGGCAGCCCTTCGCGGGCGATGGCGCGGGCAAAGGCGGGCTCGTCCGCCAGTTTGCGCAGTTGCGCGAGCAGATGCGGGCGGTCGGCAGCGGCGAGGCCGACCAGTTCGCCCCAGCGCACGCAGCACAGCGCGTAAGCATCGAGCACACCGGCGCGCGCGCCGCTCAACCACGGCGCACCGGCCTGCTGCGCGGCCTGATAGCGTGCTTCGATTTCATCGAGCAGCCGCGCGTATTGCGCCGTGGCCGCGCTGCGCACGGCAGCTTGCGCGGCTTCGTCCGGCGCGCAGCCTTCGGGGTGGAAAATGCGCCCGAAGGTGGCGTGCACCGTGCTGTTGAACCAGACGAGCGTGGCCATCGCGCGGGCGCGGGCGATGGGGTCGGCAGGCAAAATTTCGGCGTGCGGGAATTGACCGGCCAGATAATCCACGATGGCGACCAACTGAATCAGATGCTCTTCGCCCACCGAGAGCGCCGGCACTTGCCCGGCGGGGGGGACGGCCAGATATTGCGGCGTTTTGTGTTCGCCTTTGCGCAAATCAATGGGGTGCGGCGTGTATTGCGCGCCAGCCAGTTCCAGCGCCAGCATCGGCACAAAGGCGCAGGTGCCGGGGCAGTAATAGAGCACCAGAGGAGCAGGGGAATTCGTCATGCCGAAAGGTTCCGTTGTTGTGGGTGGGCAAAAAGAAAAACCGCCGCGCAAGGCGGCGGCGTCTGTTTTCAGGGCAGCGGCTGTGCGTTGCCCAGCGCCGTGGTGTTGAAGCCGCCATCGACATAGAGCACTTCGCCGGTGATGCCGCTGGCCAGGTCAGAACACAAAAAGGCCGCAGCGTTGCCGACTTCTTCGATAGTGACATTGCGGCGCAGCGGCGCGTTGTGCGCGTTGAAGGCCAGCAGTTTGCTGAAACTGCCGATGCCGCTGGCGGCCAGCGTTTTGATGGGGCCGGCGGAAATTGCGTTGACCCGCGTGCCTTCCGGCCCCAGGCTGCCGGCCATGTAGCGCACGGAGGCTTCCAGACTGGCTTTTGCCATGCCCATGATGTTGTAGTTGGGCATCGTGCGCACCGCGCCCAGATAGGTGAGCGTGAGCAGCGAACCATTGCGCCCCTGCATCAGCGGACGCACGGCCTTGGCCAGCAGCGGAAAACTGCCCGCCGAAATTTCCTGCGAGACGCGGAAGGCTTCGCGCGAAAAGCCTTCCAGAAAGTCGCCTTCCAGCGCCTCCGAAGGCGCGAAGGCAATCGAATGCACCAGCCCGTCGATATAGCCCCATTGTTTTGCCAGCGTATCGGTGAGGGCGGCGATGGTGGCGTCATCCTGCACGTCGCACTGCACGGTGGCCACGGCGCCGAATTCTTCTGCGAATTTCCCGACCCGCTCGCGGAAGCGTTCCCCCTGATAGGTGAGAATCAGCTCCGCGCCCTCGCGCCGCATGGCCTGGGTGATGCCATAGGCGATGGAACGGTTGCTCAGAACTCCGGTGACGACGATGCGTTTGCCAGCAAGAAAGCCCATGCTGCTGCTCCTGAAATGGAAATGTTTGGGGAAAGGAAGAGGGCGATTATAACGTTTGCAGCCGCCCTGCGTCAGCGGAAGCGGGTTGTGAGACGCGGCGCAAAAAATGTTCAAGTTTTGTAACAGTTTGCCGTTACCCTTCATGGGCAAGAACACA
>JAFSWK010000261.1 GCA_017444505.1 Rhodocyclaceae bacterium
CCTGCCCCCGAAGCGCCCCCAAAAACCACCGCCGAAGCCCCAAAACCCGCCGCTTCACACTAAAAACACACCGCGCCGCCCATGATGATGGCGCGCGCATTCTCAGGAATTCCCCATGCTTGATTACGCCTTGCTGACGGCCTATGTCGCCGCCATCGTGCTCTTTCTGGGCACGCCCGGGCCGGTGACGGTGCTGGTGGCGAGCGCCAGCGCGCGGGATGGATTCTGGGCGGGGCTGAAAACGGTCATTGGCACCAACACGGCCTCGCTGCTCTTGATTGCCCTGTCGTTCGCCATCCTGCAAGGCGTTTTTTCCGTCAGCGAAACGGCGCTGAACTGGCTGACGCTGGCCGGTTCCCTGTACCTGCTTCATTTCGCGCTTGACCTGCTGCGCCATCCGCCGCAAATCGGGCAAGCGCCAGAAAACGCCGCCGCAAAACCGAGCCGCCAGCATTTTCGGCAAGGCTTTCTGGTCGCCATTTCCAACCCCAAGGACATCCTCTTTTTCATCGCCTTTTTCCCGACGTTCCTGGGCATTTTCCCGCCCAGCCGGACGATTTCCATGCTCTTGCTGGCGCTCATCTGGGTGCTGCTCGATTACGCCATCCTGGGCACGTACTCGCTGCTGATTTCCCGCCTCAAACACAGCCGCGCCATCCGCGTCATTCACACGCTCTCCGGCATCCTGCTGGCGCTGGTCGCGCTCTACGCCCTGTACGCCACCGCAACCGCGCTGCTGGACGGATGAGGCTACATCCACACCCACCCCGTCCCGCCTGCCTGCCTGCCTGCGGCACAAGCGGGTACAATAGCCGCTCCGCCGCAAGGCCAGAAGGATTGGACGATGAAGCTCACCTTTCTCGATTTTGAAAAACCTGTCGCTGAACTCGAAGAAAAAATTGACCAGCTCCGCTTCGTGCAGGATGACCCCGCCGTCGATCTTTCCAGCGAAATCGCCCGTCTGGAAAAGAAAAGCCAGGCGCTGACCAAAGACCTCTACGCCAAGCTCACTCCGTGGCAGACCTCGCAAGTCTCGCGCCATCCGCAGCGCCCCTATACGCTGGACTACATCCAGCACATTTTCACCGACTTTGAAGAACTGCACGGCGACCGCGCCTATGCCGATGATGCCGCCATCGTGGGCGGGCTGGCGCGTTTCAACGGGCGTCCGTGCGTGGTCATCGGCCATCAGAAAGGGCGCGATACCAAGGAAAAAATCGCCCGCAATTTCGGTATGCCGCGCCCCGAAGGGTATCGCAAGGCGCTGCGGCTGATGCGCATGGCCGAGAAGTTCGCCCTGCCCGTGTTCACGTTCATCGACACGCCGGGCGCCTATCCCGGCATTGGCGCGGAAGAACGCGGCCAGTCGGAGGCCATCGGCCACAATCTCTACGACATGGCGGGGCTGCGCACGCCGATTATCAGCACCATCATTGGCGAAGGCGGCTCGGGCGGCGCGCTGGCCATTGCCGTGGCCGATAGCGTGCTGATGCTGCAATACGCCACCTATGCGGTGATTTCCCCCGAAGGCTGCGCGTCGATTCTGTGGAAAAGCGCCGAGAAAGCCTCGCTTGCCGCCGAATCCATGGGCATGACGGCGCAGCGCCTGCACGCGCTGGGGCTGGTCGACGAGATTGTGCCCGAACCCATCGGCGGCGCGCACCGCGACCACGCCGCCGCTGCGCAGTCCATCCGCACCGCATTGCAGGCGGCGCTGACCCAGCTTGAAACGCTGGATGCGGATGAACTCGTCGCCCGCCGCGAAGCGCGCCTGTTTGCTTACGGCAGCTTCAAGGACGGCGAAGCCGCCGCATAATCCCCGCGCCCTGCCCCGTGCCCGCCACTGATGCCGACACCCTGCTCTTCAACGCTGTCCTCGCCGCGCTGAATGCCGCCGGTATCGGGCGCGACGCGCGCGTGTATCTGGCGCTCTCGGGCGGCGTGGATTCCGTCACCCTGCTGCATTTGCTCGCCCGCGCCCGTCGCCAGTTGCATTTTCAGTTGCACGCGCTGCATGTGCATCACGGCCTGCAAGCGGCAGCCGATGAATGGCCGGAGTTTTGCCGCGCGCTGTGCCGCGAATTGCGCGTGGGCTGCACGGTGTTGCGCGTACAGGTAGAAGACCATTCCCCGCACGGCACGCAGGCTGCCGCCCGCCGCGCCCGTCTGCGGGCTTTGTCCGAAAAGCAAGGCGATGACGGCTGGCTGCTCTTGGCGCACCATCTGGATGACCAGGCCGAGACGGTGCTCTACCGCTTGCTGCGCGGCAGCGGCGTGCGCGGGCTGGCGGCCATGCGCGCGGCGGAACCCGCGCGCCGCATCCTGCGCCCGTTGCTGAATGTCCGCCGCGCCGAAATTGAAGCCTACGCCCGCGCCCACGCGCTTCGCTGGGTAGAAGACCCCAGCAACGCACACGCGCACTACGCCCGCAACCATCTGCGCCAGCAGGTCTTGCCGACGTTCGCGCCGCACTTTCCCGACGCGGCGCCGGCGCTGGCGCGCGCGGCGGAACACTTGCAAGAAAGCGCCGAACTGCTGGCGCAACTGGCCGACATTGACCTTGCCCAATGCGGCGGCGAACCCGTAGCCATCGCGCGCCTGCTGGCTTTGTCGGCTGCGCGTCAGGCCAATTTGCTGCGTCACCTGTATTTTCGCCGCCACGCGCTGCCGCCGCCCGCCGCCCAGATTCGGGAAGTTTTGCGCCAACTGGCCTGCACCGCGCGTCCGGCACTGAACCAGACGGACGGGCAATGGCTGCTCGTCGCCCATCAGGGTGTGCTCACGCTATGCCCCGCGCCTGCGCCCACACCGCCTGCGCCGCATGGCTGGCGGAGGGGCGAAGAAAGCATCCCGTGGGGGCGCGGCGTCATTCAGATTGCCCGCGTGCGCGGGCAAGGTTTGGCGGCGCAGAAATTGCAGGCGGCGCGCGCGCGCGGCGAACTGTTCTTTGCCCCGCGCTGGCCGGGGTTGCGGCTGCGCACGCACGCGGGCGGCGGGGCAAAAAGTTTCAAGAATCTCTGTCAGGAACGAAACATTCCGGCCATTCTGCGCCCTCACCTGCCCGTGCTGCGCTGGCAAGACGAAGCCTTGTGGATTGCCGAAGTCGGCATCGCCGCCGAATGGCGCTGCGGCGCGAATGAGGACGGCATTGTGCTGCGCTATTGGCCGAACGCACCGCAAGTGGGCGCGTGAAGCCGCTCAGTCTGCCAGCGTGAGGCTGCCCGCATCCAGCGAGGGCTTGGGCGACGGCGGCGGTTCGTCTTTTTTCAGCTTGGGCGCGCGCGAGAACGGCTGCGGTTTGCCGACGTGATAACCCTGCGCGTAATCGACGCCGATGAGTTTGAGGGCTTCGAGAATTTCCGCCGAGCCGACAAACTCGGCAATGGTTTTCTTGCCGGTGACGTGGCCGAGGTTGTTAATCATCTCGACCATCGTGCGGTCGGTTTGATCGACGAGCATTTCCTTCACAAAGCTGCCGTCAATTTTCAGGTAATCGACGTCCAGCCGCTTGAGGTAGCCGAATGAAGACATGCCGACGCCGAAGTCGTCCAGCGCAAAGTGGCAGCCCATTTCTTTGAGCGAGCGGATAAACGCCTCGGCCTTGGCCAGATTGCCGATGGCCGCCGTCTCGGTGATTTCAAAACAAATCGACCCCGCCGCGATGCGGAAGCGGGTGAGATTTTCGCGGATGTATTTGAGCAGCGATTCATCGCCAAACGAGGTGCCGGAAAGGTTGATGGAGCAGAAGGCCACTTCCGGCTTGCCCGCGCGGCGCAGCGCGGCCAGCGTCTCAATGGCGCGGGTAATCACAAAACGGTCAATTTCCGGCATCAGGCCGAAACGCTCGGCGGCGGGAATAAACTGCACCGGCGGAATAATCGTGCCGTCGCGCTCGTAGAGGCGGATGAGCACCTCAAAGTGGCTGCCGCCGTGCCCTTCCTGCTGCGCAGCGGCGCTGATTGGCGCCACTTGCTGCGCATAGAGGCATAGCCGGTCTTCTTCCAGCGCATCGCGCAGGCGCTGCACCCAGCCCATTTCGTGCGAGCGCACCTTGAGTTCGGCATCGTCCTCGCCGTAGGTCTGGATGCGGTTGCGACCGCGTTCCTTGGCCAGATAACAGGCAATATCGACCATCTGCATGGCTTCGGCCAAGGTCTGCGTTTTTTGGTTCAGCGCCACGATGCCGATGCTGGCAGTGACCGAAAGCTGCACTTCCTGCCAGCGGATGCGCGCTTCATCAATGGCCTTGAGCAGACGCGCGGCCTTGCCCTGCGCCGTCTCGCCGCGCGGCACGGTGAGCAGGACGCCAAATTCGTCGCCGCCCAGGCGGGCGACCAGGTCGGCGGAGTCCAGACTTTCCACCAGCAACTGGGCAATCTGCTTGAGCAGTTCATCGCCCGCACTGTGGCCGTGGGTGTCGTTAATCAGCTTGAACTGGTCCAGATCGACAAAGAGCAGCGCGTGCTGGGCGTGCGGGAATTCCTCGCGGTGCTGCAATACTTTTTCCAGCCGGTGCTCAAATTCGCGGCGGTTATACAGGCCGGTGAGCGCATCATGCGCGGCCTGCCAGGAAAGATTGCTGAGGTACTGCATTTCGACGGATTTATCACGCAGCGCCAGCACCAGCCCGCCGACCTTGCCTTTGGAATCGGGCACCGGCGTGAGCACCATGGAAACCATCTGGTCAGCACCACCGCCAGCACGCGAATGCAGTTTGACGTGGGGATATTGCTGCTTGCGGGAAGCCTGCGTGCGCATCCACTCAAAGCTGAGCAAATCGCCGCTCTCGCTCTTGGACATGTCGTAGATGCGGCACAGTTTTGCCAGCGGACGCGCCCCTTCTTCCGTCTCGCGCCCCACGCCCAGCATGGTGCGCGCCACGGCGTTCAGATAGGTGACGTTGCCGCGCAAATCGGTGCCGACCACGGCGTCCCCCACCGCATCCAGCGTAGAGGCCACCAGGTTTTTCTCGGCATGGAGTTCTTCGGAAAACTGCCGGTTTTCATCCTGCAAGCGGCGCAGACGCGGCGTCAGCAAAAAGAGCAGCGACAAGCCCAGCAGCACGACGGCAATCGAGAGCACGGTGAAAATGGGCCGAAAGGCATTGCCCAGCAGGCGGGCAAAATCCCTGGCCGGTTCGCGGACATCCGTGCCGGCCTGGTGGACGATGTTGCGGATGACGCGGACTTCTTCTTCGTCAATATCGTTGAGCAAAAAGCCTTGCCGCAACCGGCTGCCCAGCACCGGCAGCGCCCGCAGGGGACGGTCGGCCACCGACCAGGTGTCGATTACATCCTTGAAAGGCTGCACGTGGCGCAGCCGTACAAACAGCGTATAGACGCCCGGCACATCCTGCTCATCCAGCCCGGCGGCCAGCAGTTTGACCTTGGTGGTCTTGTAATCGGGCGAAGGCGCATCCATCAGCAGGCGGGCTTCGTAAAAGGCCTGCAATGTCTCCAGACCGCCCAGAAAGGCGTAATAATCCCCGGGGTCGCGCGTCCAGGAATAGCGTTCCAGAAAATAGACGGCGTCCCGTTCGCCCTTGGCCCACAAACTTTCTGCGCTGGTGAGGGCGCGGGCAGTGGCAGAAATATACAAACCCAGCAGGGCGAATATCACCATCGGCAGCATGATGGTGGCAAACGGCAGCATGGCCCTGAGCAGCTTGCGGGTGTCAGTCGGCGATTTAATGATGAACCCTCCCTGATTCCGCCCGGCGCGCTCACCACGGCGCGCCGCGCGGGCGCAAAAATTATACACCGCCCCTCACGCATGGCCGCAGCCGCAAGCCGCCAATCTCGCCGCGAGTATGACTTATGACTGCCCTGTGGGCACTTCCGGGAACATGATTTCAGGCGCCGCTGCGGGCGCAGCTTTGTCCGCAG
>JAFSWK010000262.1 GCA_017444505.1 Rhodocyclaceae bacterium
CTCGGCCAGCACGTTGCGCACAAAGTCGGTGGTGGCAATCCGGTCAGAACGATCACCGGCCTGCGGCGTGGGCGCGCGCGGCTCGGCCAGAAATCGCGGCGAGATGATGGGGGCGTACTGGTAGTGCTCGTGACCGACCAGGGCAAATCGCTCGCCGGCACGGGCGACAAATTCGGTGGTGGCCAGTTTGCGCGAGCAGTCCGCTTCAGGCTGCGTGATGCCGTTGATGCCACCGGCCCAGGCAAAGCGCAAGCCCGCTACGCCCACGCGCAATTGGCCGCCGTCAGTGACCAGCACCCAGACGGTGTCGCGCCATTGCTCGCCTTCGGCTACCGAGACCAGGGTGGCGTGGTCGATGAGTGCGTGGCTCTCAAAGGGGCGTTTGCGCGTCCACAGGGCGTTTTGCACGGTGTACAGGCCGTTTTCCACGGCGTCTCCCTGGTCTTTGACCAGCACCACGTCGCCCACAAAGGTTTGCACGCCGTCAATAACAGGTGTGCCTTCCAGCGCAACAGGGGCGGTGGTGGTGAGGCGGGCGGTAATCTGGCCGGTGGCGCCTGTTGCGGCGGCGGCAATTTCGGCACGTACCCGCTCAATGCTGGCCAGCGCCGAGTCGCGCACGAGCATCTGCGCGGCCTCGGTGGAGGCGACGACAAAGGTCATGCGGATGACGACCTCAGAGGGTACGCCCGCGCTCTCGGTGAGCTTCATGGTCTCGGGGAAGTTGCCGTGCGCAATCAGGGTGCCGTCGGCATCGAGCACACCCACCTCCCGGATGATAAAGCCGCCCACGCGCGCACCGATGACGGCTTCTGCCGTGACCAGATGCGGGTCGGCAGCGTCGGTGCTGACCGAAAACAGCGCACCGCGCCACACCTCGCGCACCAGCGCGCGGGCAGATTCTTCGGGCGTGCAAAACGCGCCGCCACCATCGCCCACGCATATCTCACTCAGATGCAGCGGCTCGCCCGAGGCCAGGTGGGCGGCGATTTTCTGGCGACCAATGTCCGTGACTACGGCGTAAAACTCACTCATTGCAACGCTCCTGTGCTGACTTGTTCCACAACCGCGACCCCGGCAACGCACGGGATGGCCAAGGCCTGCACGCTCACGTCGTAGCGGCCAAACGAGCGCGCCGGATACACGCTGACGATTGTCTCGGCGCAAGCTGCCGCTCGCGCAGCCAGCCGACACGGTGCAGGTTCGGCGCGTGCGTCGATTTGCGGGCCAACATGAATCGTGTGGGCGAACTGGGCGGCTGCGCTGACATGCACGGGGGCTTGCGCGCGCAATCGTATGCGCACCACTTCCAGATGCGAGCGGGCGTTTTTCCATTCCAGCGCGGTGCGGATGGCGCGCGCCAGATCAGGGGCGCCGCTGTCCGTGCCGTCGATGATGACGCGAAAATAATGCGGCTCGCCGCCATACTCGAACCATTCCTCAATGTCCGCATCCAGCCCCAGAATGCCCAGCGCGCGGACAATCGACCATTTGGTGCCCATGCGCCGGTGCAGTGCGCACGCGCTTTTGAGCAGGGCGCGGCGCTGTTCAACTGATGCGGCTAACTCCCAGCCTTC
>JAFSWK010000263.1 GCA_017444505.1 Rhodocyclaceae bacterium
CGGTTCGCGCGCTGCCGCAGACTGGGCGGAAGGTCGCGCAGCACAGCGTCGCGTGCAAGCTCTGGAACACCAAGAACGTCTTGCCCAGCAGCATGAAGAAGACCGCAGGAATGAAATCAACAAGTACTACGATAAGCAGGCCAGCGACATCAAGTGGCGGAATATGGGTTTGAAAAAGCGCGACCAAGAGATCAAAGTCTCGGAACAGTTGATACAGGTTGAGAGAGACCGCCAGAATGCGCTCAATGGGCGTCCCGGACGGCGTGAAGATGAGCGCAGGAATGAAATCAACAATCGCTACGACAAGTTGGCCAGCGACGTCAAGTTTCGAAATATGGGTTTGAACACGCGCGAGCAAGAGAAGAGAGCCTCGGAACAGTTGAGGCAGATTGAGAGAGATCGCCGGGATGCGCTCATGGGGCTTCCCATTCAGCCTCCCCAGCAGCAGGAGCAAGCTGCGTCGACGTCTCCAAAGGCGCCTGCGCCTGCGCCGGTGGCACCATCGCCCGTGACGCCGTTGGTCAACTGTGACCCGGCAGGCTGTTGGGATACTGCCGGGCGGCGTTACAACAATGCCGCTGGCGGAAATTTTGTCCGTAACGATGGCAAATTCTGTGTCAATAATGGCGGCGTAGTTCAGTGCCATTGAGGAGACGCGCGCTGAACGCGGCCTGCACAAGCGCCTGCAAACGCCACCGTGCGCCAGCGGGCGTTTTTTGCACCCCAGATGCCCGCGCGTCTGCGCCGTGCCGTACAATGCGCCCTCTTTTAATCTGACACAGGAGAATAGACATGTTGAAAAATCTTCGTACCCTGTTTCTGGCGTTGATGGTTGCTGTGGTGCCTGCGGGTGCGATGGCGGCGAAGAAGGCGGAGGCGGTGCAGGCTGAGGCTGCGGCGCAGCAAACCGCAGTGGTCGACATCAACACCGCTTCGGAAGCAGAGCTGGCGACGCTGACCAATATTGGCGAAGCCAAAGCGCGCGAGATTGTGGCGTACCGCAAGGCCAACGGGCCGTTTGCGTCGGTCGAAGATTTGGCGAAAGTAAAAGGTATCGGCGCGGCGACCATCGAGAAAAACCGCGCGCGTTTGACGGTGGGCACAGCGCAGGGCAAGAAGAAGTAAGCGGCACGATTCGCACAACAAAGCAAAAGGGACGCACGGGCGTCCCTTTTTGTTTGGTGGCGCAGCGGCGCAAAACATAACGGCTCGCTGCGCCTGCTCGCCCCCATTTTCCGCCGCCCGTCCGCCTGGCGCGTGCTCCATGCGCTGATTGCCGTGCTTATGATGGTGATTGCGATTGACTTGCTGCGCGGCGGGCAGGATTGATTCTGGCGCAATTGGGCGATGGTGGCGGGCAGCGTTATGTGTATACGTCCGCTTCGCCCGGCGGGCGGGTTTTGAAGCGGCGGTGTACCCAGTAATACTGTTCGGGGTGCGGGCGGATGGCGGCTTCGATGGCGGCGTTCATGCGCGCGGCGTCGGCGGCGTCGCTCTCGCCGGGGAAGCCTTCCCACGGCGCGCTGAGGCGGACGCGGTAGCCTTGGCCGCCGGGCAAAATTTCGCTGGTGCAGGTGAGGATGCGCGCGTGCGTGACGCGGGCAAGACGCGAGAGCGTGGCGAGCGTGGCCGCAGGCACACCGAAAAAAGGCGCGAAGACGGCGTCTTTCATGCCGTGGTCGAGGTCGGGCAGGTAATACAGGGCGTGCGTGCCTTGGCGCAAGGTGCGCAGCACGGGGCGGATGCCTTCTTCGCGCGAAAAAATGCGGGAGCGGCCAAAGCGGGTGCGACCGTGGTAGAGCAGACGGTCAAAAATGGGGTTTTTCTGATGCGCGTAGATGCTTAGCCAATCCCATTCCAGCGTCATGCGCGTGCCGCACAGGTCCAGCCCGAGAAAATGCGGGGCAAGCACGATGACGGGCGTTTTTGCGGCAAACAGGGCGTCGAGGTGTTCGCGCCCTTCAATGTGCACAATGCGCCGCAGCCGCGCGGGAGAAGCCCACCAGGCGAGACTTCGTTCCAGAAAACTGCGCCCGAGCACGCGAAAATGCGCGTTCAACAAATGCGCGCGCGCCGTCTCGTCCAGTTCGGGAAAACACAGGCGCAGGTTGGTTTCGGCAATCCGGCGGCGGCGGTGCAGCGTGTGTTTGGCCAGCGTGCCGAGCGCTTCGCCAATACGGGCGAGCACGGGCAGCGGCAGCAGCGCACAGGCGCGCATGAAGAGGACGGCAAGATGACTGGCGACAAAAGCGGCAGGTTTCATTTGGCGGGCGTGGAAAATTCCGGCGGCAGCGGCGCGGCTTCACCGGGCACTTTGTAGCGCGGGTAAGCCCAGAGGTATTGCGCCGGACAGGTGAGAATTTCGGCTTCAATGGCGTGGTTGATGGCTTGTGCGCGGGCGGCCAGGTCGCCTTGCACGGGCTGCGCGGGCGGGCGGATGTGGATGACGTAGCCTGCGCCGTGCGGCAGGCGCTCAGCGCGCATCATCAGTACTGCAACGTTGCGCACTTCCGACAGGCGGGCGGCCAGCGTCATCGTCCAGGCGGGGCGGCCAAAAAAGCTCGCCCAGACGCCGTCGCCGCTTTTGGGCGTCTGATCCGGCAAAATGCCGGCGACTTCCCCTTTGCGCAGCGCGCGCACCAGCAGGCGCACGCCGCTGGCGTTGGCGGCGGCGATGCGCGCCTGTCCGCGTTCGCGTCCGGCAATCAGGAAAGGCTCCAGCGCCGGTATGCGGGGCGGGCGATAGAGCACGGTGCAAGGGCCAATGTGCGTGCCCCACCAGAGGGAGTTCAAATCAAAACAGCCAAAATGCGGGGTGAGCACCAGAATGCTGCGCCCGGCGGCTTGCGCGTCGTGAATGTATTGTTCGCCTTCGACGCGGACGATTTTCGCCAGCACTTCATCGAGTGGCCGCTGCCAGACCCAGGCCAGTTCCAGAATCTGCTGGCCGCAGGCGACGATGGCCTCTGGCAGCAGTTCGCGCGCGCGCGCTTCGCCTACGGCACCTGTGAGGTTTTCGCGCAGGACTTGGCGGTGGCGCCCGCTGCCATACCACGCCAGCCAGCCGACCAGCGCGCCGAGGCGGTGCACCCAGACAAGCGGCAGGCGGGCGATGAGGCGAAACAGAAAAACAAGCATGGTGCGGGCGGGAAAAAGAAAGGTACAATTATGAACCAGACGCCGAGTTAAACGACAACTTGCAGGGCGTCGCGGCAATTTGCCGAAAATACTGCTAAAGCGTCGCTGCTCTCACCATCCCCGGAGCCAGTCGCGCTGTATGGCTGGAAACGGGGATTTGTTTTTATAGGTGCATTATGAGCAGTTCATATCTTTTCACTTCTGAATCGGTCTCGGATGGTCATCCGGACAAGGTGGCCGACCAGGTCTCCGACGGCATTCTGGACGCCATCCTCGCCCACGACCCGCACGCGCGCGTGGCCTGCGAGACGCTGGTTTCCACGGGGCTGGTGGTGATTTCCGGCGAAATTACCACGAAGGCGCACGTCAATTACCGCGAAACCGCGCAAGACGTGATTCGCGGCATCGGCTACGATGATTCCGAAACCGGCTTTGACTACAAAAGCTGCGCCATCCTCACCGCCATCAACCGTCAGTCGCCCGACATTGCGCAGGGCGTCAACGAAGGCGAGGGGCTGGATCTGGACCAGGGCGCGGGCGACCAGGGCTTGATGTTTGGCTTCGCCTGCAACGAGACGCCCGCCTTGATGCCGCTGCCGATTTACTACGCGCACCGCATCATGCAGCGGCAGGCCGAGGTGCGTAAGGATGGCCGTCTGCCGTGGTTGCGTCCGGATGCGAAAAGCCAGCTTACCGTGCGTTATGAAGACGGCAAGCCGGTGGCCATTGATACCGTGGTCGTCTCCACCCAGCACCGCCCCGAAATCAGTCAGGAAGAACTCACCGAGGCGGTGATTGAAACCATCGTCAAGCCCGTGCTGCCGCCCGAATTGCTCAAAGGCGAGGTGCGCTATTTCATCAACCCCACGGGGCGTTTCGTGGTCGGCGGGCCGCACGGTGACTGCGGCCTGACCGGGCGCAAAATCATCGTCGACACCTACGGCGGCATGGCGCGCCACGGCGGCGGCGCGTTCTCGGGCAAAGACCCGTCGAAGGTCGACCGTTCCGGCGCGTATGCCGGGCGCTATGTGGCGAAAAACATCGTCGCCGCGGGGCTGGCCGAACGCTGCGAAGTGCAGGTGGCCTATGCTATCGGCGTGTCCCGCCCGGTGTCCCTGATGGTCAACAGTTTTGGCACGGGGAAAATTGCGGACGAAAAAATCGCCGCGCTGGTCAGCGAGCATTTCGATTTGCGCCCGAAAGGGATTATCAAGATGCTGGATCTGCTGCGCCCGATTTACGCCAAAACCG
>JAFSWK010000264.1 GCA_017444505.1 Rhodocyclaceae bacterium
ACGCCGCCGGATGCGGCGCTGTTTGCGGGCACAGCGCCGGTGTGGATTGCGCATGTGGCGGGCGCGAATGCCGCGCGCGCTGCGCGTTTGCAGGCGGCGGGCGCGCAGTTGCTGGCGCTGCCGCCGACGCGCGCGGGGCAGGTGGATTTGCTCGCGCTCATGCAGGCGCTGGCGGCGCGGGAAATCAACGAAGTACATTCGGAAGCGGGCGCGCGTTTGCATGGCGCGCTGCTGGCCGCAGGGCTGGCGGATGAGGTGCTCGCCTACGTTGCGCCCGTGCTGCTAGGCGATGCGGCGCGCGCCGCGTGTGTGTTGCCGCAGTATGCGACGCTGGCGCAGGCACCGCGTCTGCATAATGCACAGTGGCGCGCCGTGGGCGAAGACATGCGTTTGCTGGCGCAGACCGCGACGGGGGCGCAGTTTGCCCGTGGCGATTACGGGCAGTAGCCGGGTTTGTAGACGAATTTGCCGAAAACGTCCTTGACGAACGACCCCTGACAGGGGCGCGGCGGTTGCGGCTTCGGATGCGGGCGCGGACGCGGCGGCGGGGGCGGTGGGCGCATGTATTCCCAGCCGGGCGTGCCGTAATAGATGCTGTTGTCGGTCTGGATGGTGGTTTTGCTTTCCGAAATGCCGCAGGCGGCGTTCATGCTGCGCAGGCGGATTTCCATCGTGCGGCGGTCGGCATCGCGGTCGTGCAGCAATGCTTCATACGCCTCGCGCGCTTCCGTGCAGGCGGGCGTCTCCGATGGCAAGCGCGGCTGCGGCGCGGTGCGGCGGGCGGCAGCGGCGTTTTGCTGGTCTTTCAGGTGTTGCACTTCGCGCTGCAAACGTTCAATTTCCGCCTGCGCCGCCCGCGCGCGGGCATCGCTGGTGTCGATTTCGTTGGGATGCAAAATGATTTCGCCGCCCTTGCCGCCGGGTTCGGAACAGGGCTGGTCGGAATAGGTGATGCGCTTGCCGTCGGCACTGGGACAGCGCCAGAAGCGGTTTTCTTCGGCGTGCGCAACCGTGGCGGTGGCGACAAGCAAAACGGCGAGGGCAAGGCGGCGGTGCATGGCGGCTTCCTCAACTGCGGTAGTCGGCGTTGATTTTGACGTAATCGTAAGAAAGGTCACAGGTCCAGATGGTGGCTTCCTTGATGCCGCGCCCCAGGTCGATGCGGATGATGGGTTCGGCATCTTGCAGGATGCGCGCGCCGTCTTCCTCGCGGTAGCCCGAGGCGATGCCGCCGCCTTCGCTCACCAGCACGGATTCGCGCGGATTGCCCAGCCACAGCCGCAGGCGGCTGGTGTCGAGGTCACCAATGCCAGCGTAGCCGACGGCGGCCAGAATGCGCCCCAGGTTCGGGTCGGACGCGAAAAAGGCGGTTTTTACCAGCGGCGAATGGCCGACGGCGTAAGCCACTTGTCGGCATTCTTCGCGGCTCAGTCCGCCCTCAATCTGCACCGTGATGAATTTGGTCGCCCCCTCGCCATCGCGCACGATGGCCTGTGCCAGCTCTTGCGCGATGCCGTTCAAGGCCACTTGCAGGGCGCGCGCGGCGGCGCTGTTGATGGAAGTGATTTCCGGCAGGCGGCTTTGCCCGCTGGCGAGGACGACGAAGGAATCGTTGGTGGAAGTGTCGCCATCGACGGTGATGCTGTTGAACGAATCGGCCACGGCGGTGCGCGTCATCGCTTCCAGCACGGGTTGGCTGATGGCGGCATCACAGGCCACGAAGCCGAGCATGGTGGCCATGTTCGGACGAATCATGCCCGCGCCTTTGCTCATGCCGGTGAGCGTAATCGTGTGCCCGTCAATTTCCACGCGCCGCGAGGCGGCCTTGGCGACGGTGTCCGTGGTCATGATGGCGTGGGCGGCGTCAAACCAGCCATCGGCGCGCAAATTGGCCTGCGCAGCGGGCAAGCCCGCAATCAGCCGGTCGACGGGCAACGGTTCTAGAATCACGCCGGTGGAAAACGGCAGCACGGCCTGCGCATCGCAGCCGAGCAGCACGGCGACGGCTTCGCAGGTGAGATTCGCGTGCTGCAAACCCGCTTCACCCGTGCCCGCGTTGGCGATGCCGGTGTTGATGACCAGCGCGCGCGGCGAAGTCGCCGCCAGATGCGCGCGACATACCTGCACAGGCGCGGCGCAAAAGCGGTTTTGCGTAAACACGCCCGCAGCCCGCGCGCCGGGCGCCAGTTCAATCAAGGTCAGGTCGCGCCGGTTTGCCTTGCGGATACCGGCTTCGGCAACCCCAAGACGGACACCGGGCACGGGGAAGAGTTCAGCAGCAGCAGGTGTGGCGTAGTTGACAGGCATGGCGGGAATTCCGTGAAAGGGCGGGGAAGAATCCCACGATTGTCGCAGGATTCAACGCGCTTGCGGGGAAAAACGCGGTGCGGCAACAGACAAAAAACAGGGCGCGGTGGGCGCCCTGTGGGGTTAGTTGAGTTTGCCGTGGCAGTGTTTGTATTTCTTGCCGGAACCGCAGGGGCAGGGTTCGTTGCGTCCGGGGCGCGGACCGGCGGGCAGGGCGTTGTTTGCGGCGGCGGCTTCGTCGCCCGCGCCGCTGCCGTCGTCGTGCCGGTATTGCATGTGGGTGGGCGCGGCGGGGGCGGGGGCTTCTTCCAGTTGCTCTTCGGTGCGCAGTTGCACGGTAAACAGCAGTTTGGTCACGTCGCGCTGGATGTTTTCCAGCAAAATGCCAAACAGTTCAAAGGCTTCGCGCTTGTATTCCTGCTTGGGGTTTTTCTGCGCGTAGCCGCGCAGGTGAATGCCTTGACGCAGGTGGTCGAGCGCGGCGATGTGTTCGCGCCAGTGCGTGTCCATGCTTTGCAGCATGACGTTGCGCTCAAACTGCCGCCAGGCGGAAATTTCCGGAATGACGGAGATTTTGTCGGCATAGGCTTGGGCGGCAATGTCGAGAATGCGCTTGAGGATGGCTTCGTCGTCAATGCTCGGTTCATCCTTGAGCCATTGCGCGATGGGCAGCGGCAGCAGGAATTCGGAGGCGAGCGTTTTTTCCAGCGCGGGGATGTCCCATTGTTCTTCCACGCTGTCGGCAGGCACGAAAGTGCGGAAGGTGTCGGTGAAGACCGATTCGCGCATGGCGGTGATGGTGTCGGCGATTTCGTCGGCATCCAGGATTTCGTTGCGCTGCTTGTAGATGGCGTGGCGCTGGTCGTTGGCGACGTCGTCGTATTCGAGCAGTTGCTTGCGGATGTCGAAGTTGCGCTGTTCGACCTTGTGTTGCGCCGATTCCAGCGAGCGCGTGACCATGCCGGCTTCGATGGCTTCGCCTTCGGGCAGTTTGAGGTGCACCATGATGGCGTTGAGACGCTCACCGCCAAAGATTTTCATCAGCGGGTCTTCCACGGAAAGATAGAAGCGGCTGGAACCGGGGTCGCCCTGACGACCGGCACGGCCTCGGAGCTGGTTGTCGATGCGGCGCGATTCGTGGCGTTCGGTGCCGATGATGTGCAGCCCGCCAGCTTTCAGGACCTGGTCGTGCAGGCGCAGCCAGTCGGCGCGCAGGGCTTCGATGCGCTCGGCTTTTTGCTCGTCCGTGAGACTTTCGTCTTGCTGGACGGCGGCGATGTCGCCTTCAATGTTGCCGCCCAGCACGATGTCGGTGCCGCGTCCGGCCATGTTGGTGGCGATGGTGATGACGCCGGGACGCCCGGCCTGCGCGACAATGGCCGCTTCGCGGTCGTGCTGTTTGGCGTTCAGCACCTGGTGTTCCATCTTGCGCTTTTTCAGTTCGCCAGAGAGGAATTCGTTGATTTCAATGGAGGTGGTGCCGACCAGCACGGGCTGGCCGCGTTCCACGCAATCCTGAATGTCGGCAATGACTTGCGCCCATTTTTCTTTCGCGGTGCGATAGACCTTGTCGTTGTGGTCTTGCCGGCACATCGGGCGGTTGGTGGGGACGATGACAGTTTCCAGCCCGTAAATCTGGTGAAACTCGAAGGCTTCGGTGTCTGCCGTGCCGGTCATGCCCGCGAGTTTGTCGTACATGCGGAAATAGTTCTGGAAGGTGATGGAGGCAAGCGTCTGGTTCTCCGCGCGGATTTCCACGCCTTCCTTGGCTTCCACGGCCTGATGCAGCCCTTCCGACCAGCGGCGACCGGCCATCAGGCGTCCGGTAAATTCGTCGACGATGATGACTTCGTTGTTCTGCACCACGTAGTGCTGGTCTTTGTGGAACAGGGTGTGCGCGCGCAAGGCGGCGTAGAGGTGGTGAATGAGGATGATGTGGGAAGGGTCGTAGAGGCTGGCACCGGCGGGCAGCAGACCGGCTTCGGTAAGCAGGTTTTCCACGTACTCGTGACCTTGCTCGGTGAGCAGCACCTGACGGCTTTTGAGGTCCAGCGTGTAGTCGCCCGGGCGGGTGACGTCGTCGCCTTCGCCTTCTTGCTGGGTGAGCAGCGGCGGGATGTGGTTGAGTTTGAGGTACAGGTCGGTGCGGTCTTCGGCCTGACCAGAAATGATGAGCGGCGTGCGCGCTTCGTCAATGAGGATGGAGTCGACTTCGTCGACGATGGCATAGGCCAGACCGCGCTGGACGCGCTCGCGCGGGCTGTACACCATGTTGTCGCGCAGGTAGTCAAAGCCGAATTCGTTGTTCGTGCCATAGGTGATGTCGGCGGCGTAGGCGGCCTGCTTTTCGGCGTGGCTCAGGCGCGAGAGGTTGCAGCCGGTGGTCATGCCGAGAAAGCCGTAAATGCGCCCCATCCATTCGGCGTCGCGGCTGGCCAGATAATCGTTGACGGTGACGATGTGCACGCCCCTGCCGGTGAGCGCGTTGAGATAGGCGGGCAGGGTGGCGACCAAGGTTTTGCCTTCGCCGGTGCGCATTTCGGAAATCTTGCCGTCATTCAAGACCATGCCGCCGATGAGCTGCACGTCAAAGTGACGCATGTTGTGCACCCGCTTGGCGGCTTCGCGCACCACGGCGAAGGCTTCGGGCAGCAGTTGCTGGAGCGTCTCGCCGTTGTGATAGCGGGTTTGAAATTCGATGGTTTTGGCGGCCAGCGCGCCGTCATCGAGCGCGGCGATGGTGGGTTCCAGCGCGTTGATGCGGCGCACGACCTGCGAATACTGGCGAATCAGGCGGTCGTTGCGGCTGCCAAAGATTCTCTTGAAGAAACCGGAAATCATGTCGGTACGAAAGTGAACTGTAAAAACGCGTAATTTTAGCACGCGGCACTTCGTGCCCGCTTTGCGTTTGCGGGTAGTATTGGCGCACGGTGCCGAAAAAACGGCGGGTTCAGGCAGGAGGCCAGCAGCATGGCGCGCGATGTACGGACGGTAATCGAAGAAGAGTCTTCGCTGGCGGCGATGCGCGCCGAGGTGCGCCGGTTGCGGCAGGTACAGGCGGCGCTGCGTCCGCTGTTGCCCTTGCCGATGCGCGACGGCGTGCGCGTGGGGCGCATCCGCGCGGGCGTGCTGACGTTGCGCACGCACAGCAATGCGATGGCGGCGAAACTGCGGCAGATGGCGGGCACGCTGCGCGATGGCTTGATTGCGCAGGGCGTGCTGGTGGATGACGTGCGGGTGCAGGTGAAGGCCGCGCCGGAGAGGGAAACGCATGAGACGGCGCGCGAAGCCGCTCCGCGTGTGCTGGGCGCGCGCACGCGCGCGCGCTTGCAGGCGTGGGCGGCGTCTTTGCCGCAGGACGATGGAATGCGCCGGGCGCTGGAAGGATTGTTGGCGACGGCGCGCTCAGACAATGAGCAATAGCCGTTCCATGACCAGCAGCAGCAAAATTGCGCCGACCACGACCAGCCCGAGACGGAAAAACAGCCAGGCCAGCCGCCGGTATTGCGCGGTGCCGGTAATCATCCAGGCAAACAGGGAACAGACCGTGCAGGCCAGCACGAAAATGCCGGCCAGACGCAAAATCAGCATGGCGTGGCTTCGGGGGCGAGCACCGGCGGCAGCAAGGTTTCAAATGCCTGCCGGATGGCCGCCGGGGTGTGCGCCGCGTCGGTGAATTCGACGATTTCCCAGGCGCTTTGGTCTTCCAGCAAGGCGCGCAGCACCTGATTATTCATGGCGTGACCGGCCTTGTAGGCGGTGTAGGCGGCCAGCAACGGGTGGCCGCAGAGGTAGAGGTCGCCAATCGCATCGAGCGCCTTGTGGCGGACGAATTCGTCGGCATAGCGCAAGCCTTCGGCGTTGAGGATGCGGTATTCGTCAAGCACGATGGCGTTGTCCAGACTGCCGCCCAGCGCCAGACCGTTGGCGCGCAGCAGTTCGACTTCGTGCGCGAAACCGAAAGTGCGGGCGCGGGCAACGTCGCGCCCGTAGGCGTGCTGCGCGAAGTCGATGCTCACGCGGGTTTCGGTGGCGGCAATCGCGGGGTGGTCAAAAGCGATGGTGAAATCCAGCCGGAAGCCTTCGTGCGGGGCAAGCTGCACCCATTTGTCGTCTTCTTCGATGCGGATGGTCTTTTTGACGCGCAGGAGTTTTTTCGCTGCGGGCTGCTCAACAATGCCCGCCGAACGCAGCAGATAGACGAAGGGGGCGGCGCTGCCATCCAGAATGGGAATTTCGGGGGCGTTGACCGAGATGTTGAGGTTGTCGATGCCTTGCCCGGCAAGCGCCGACATGAGGTGTTCGACCGTGCCAATCTTGATGCCTTCGGCGGTTTGCAGGCCGGAACACAAGCGGGTGTCGCACACGGCGTAGGGGTCTGCGGGCAGACGCACGGGCGGGGTGAAATCGTCGCGGTAAAAGACGATGCCGGTATTGACCGGAGCGGGGCGCAGGCTCAGGCGCACGCGCTGGCCGCTGTGCAGGCCGATGCCGGTGGTCTCGATGGGGGTTTGAATGGTGCGCTGACGGATCATGGGGTGTCCCGTTCGTTGTTGGTTACGCTCGCAGGTTCAAGTGTAACATGTGAAATACTTCACAGATGATTGAAAATTCTGCAAGTGTGCAAGCGGCGGGCAAGTGCTGCGTGCATACAACAAGTGCAGTTTTACGACCGGCTACGCGCCATTTCGCGCAGGCGGGCGATGCGCTCTTCGGAAGGCGGGTGGGTGGAAAAGAGGTTGGACAGGTTGCCGCCAGAGAGCGGGTTGATAATCATCATCTGCGCGGTTTCCGGATGCGCTTCGGCAACCTGCATGGTCTCGCCGCGAGCGTAGAACGCCTGAATCTTGGCCAGCCCACTGGCAAGCGCCTCGGGGTCGCCGGAAATTTCCGCGCCGCCACGGTCGGCGCCAAATTCGCGGGTGCGCGAGATGGCCGCCTGAATGAGCGTGGCCGCCAGCGGCGCGAGCAGCATGATGAGGATTTGCAGCACGATGTTGGGGCGTTCATCGCGCCCCGCGCCGCCAAAGAACATGCCGAACTGGGCGAGTGCGGAAATGGCACCGGCGAAGGTGGCGGTCATCGTGGAAATGAGCGTGTCGCGGTGTTTGACGTGCGCCAGCTCGTGCGCCATGACGCCGCGCAGTTCGCGCTCGTTCAGGATGCGCAAAATGCCCGAAGTGGCGGCGACGGCAGCGTGCTGCGGGTTGCGTCCGGTGGCGAAGGCGTTGGGGCGGGGTTCGTCAATGATGTAGACCTTGGGCATCGGCAGGCCGCCGCGCTGTGAAAGCTCGCGCACGATGTTGTAGAGATAGGGCGAGGTGGTCTCGTCGACCGGCTGGGCGTTGTACATGCGCAACACGATTTTGTCGGAAAACCAGTACGCGCCGAAATTGGTGATGCCGCCAAAAATCAGCGCCATCACCATGCCTTGCTGACCGCCCAGCGCACCGCCGACGGCGCCAAAGAGCGCGACGATGATGGCCATGAGCGCGGTGGTTTTCATCCAGTTGCCGTACATGTGGGGATTTCCTCTTGTGTTTTGTTGGGGAAGGGCGCTGCAAAACGATGCGCGCCACTGTATCAGGTGGGGCGGGCGGGCAATTTTTCAAGGCAGCAAAAACGTTTGTCCAACTGTAAGGGGAAAACCGGCGAGAAATTCGTGCGCCGGAAGGCGGCGGCTGCCGGGCTTTTGCAGTTCCTGAATGAGCAGGCTGCCTTCGCCGCAGGCGACCTGCACGCCTTCCTTGCGGATGGCGAGAATCGTGCCCGGCGCGCCGCTTTCCGCACAAAGCTGCGCACGCCAGAGTTTGATGGGGGTGTCGCCAAAATGGGCGAGCGCCGCCGGAAACGGCGTAAAGGCGCGGATGGCGCGGTGCAGTTCCCGCGCCGGACGGCGCCAGTCCAGCAGCGCCTCGGCCTTGCTGATTTTGGCGGCGTAAGTTACACCGTCCGCAGGCTGCGGCGTGGCCGGCACAGTTTCGCCGTGCGCCAGACGGGTGAGCAGTTCGACAATCATCCGCGCGCCCAGCGCGGCGAGGCGGTCATGCAGCGTGGCGGTGGTGTCGTCTTGCCCAATGTCCAGCGATTCGCGCGCCAGCATTGCGCCGGTATCCAGTCCGGCATCCATTTGCATGAGGGTGATGCCGGTGCGCTCGTCACCCGCTTCAATGGCGCGGTGAATGGGCGCGGCACCGCGCCAGCGCGGTAAAAGGGATGCGTGAATATTGATGCAGCCCAGCCGTGGCCAGTCGAGCACCGCTTGCGGCAGCAGTAGCCCGTAGGCCGCGACGACCAGCACATCCGGCGCATCGCCGCAGGCGGCCAGGGTTGCGGCGCGCTGCGCTTCGTCGCGCAAGGAAACGGGTTGAAGCACGGGCAGATTGTGCGTTTGCGCCAGTTGTTTGACCGCGCTGGCGGTCAGTTTCATGCCGCGTCCGGCGGGGCGGTCGGGCTGCGTGAGCACGACGGGCACGCAAAAACCGGCCTCCACAATCGCGCCCAGCGCGCAGGCGGCAAATTCCGGCGTACCGGCGAAGGCGACGCGCAAGGGTTCGCGCCCGCCCGTCATGCGCGCGCCTCCTCGCGTGCCTGTTTGAGCAGTTTGGTGCGGATGCGGTTTTGTTTGAGCTGCGAGAGGTAATCGACGAAGACCTTGCCGTCGAGGTGGTCGATTTCGTGTTGCAGGCAGACGGCCAGCAGCCCGTCGGCTTCCACCTCAAAGGGCGCGCCTTCCAGGTCTTGCGCTTTCACCTTGACGCGCGCCGCGCGGCTGATTTTGCTGTAGACGCCGGGCACGGAAAGGCAGCCTTCCTCGTATTCCTGCTCGCCTTCGCGCGCAATGATTTGCGGATTGACCAGCACCATCAGGCCGTTTTTGTCTTCGCTGACGTCGACCACAATCAAACGCTGGTGCACATTGACCTGCGGCGCCGCCAGACCGACGCCGGGCGCGGCGTACATGGTTTCCGTCATGTCCTCGGCAAGTTGTTTCAATTCCGCCGTAAATTCGGTTACAGATGTGGCACTTTGATGCAAACGAGGGTCGGGATAGTGGAGAATAGGTAACAAAGCCATACAAAAAACTTGCCGAACAGGTATATTGGATGCAAAATCGTGACTGTTTCGCGGCGACATGGGCGAACCATGCCTGTCGTGAATGTTTCAGGGTGTGTGTTGCAGAATGTGACTGTGACGCGCCACTCTCCCTTCGGAAAGCCACCATCGGAAGCACATTTATGAAGCGCATTATATTCTCTCTGTTCGTTGGCGCGACGGCTGCCCTGTCCGCCCTGCCGGCTGTTCAAGCGGCCTCCGAGCCGGTGCAGGTCGTGCCGGATGCACCTTCCTCCTACACCGTCGTTCGTGGCGATACGCTGTGGAGCATTGCGGGCCGGTTCATCAAGGATCCGTGGCGCTGGCCGGAAGTGTGGCGCATGAACCGCGACCAGATTCGCAACCCGCACCTGATCTATCCCGGCCAGGTGGTGATGTTTGATGGTCGCTATCTGTCCATCGGCAAGCCCGTGGGCGATCCGCGCGACATCCGTCCGCGCGTCTACATTGAAGACAGCGACCCGATTCCGACGGTGCCGATGAGCGTCATCACGCCCTTCCTGATCCGCCCGCTGGTGATGGATGATAAGGTCGCGAAAGAAGCGCGCACCATTGTCGCGCTGGATGAAAAGCGCGTGCTCAGCGGCGAGGGCAACATCGTCTTTGCCGACAACATCGCGCAGGACAACGCGCTGGGCTGGGAAATTTTCCGCCCGGCCAAGCCGATTATGGATGTCGATGGCAAGACCGTGCTGGCCTATGAGTCCGAACAGGTGGCCGATGCCGCCTTGCAAGCCTCGGGTGAGCCGGCAACGCTGGAAATCATCGACGCCAAGAGCGAAGTGCTTGTGGGCGACCGCGTCTTGCCGCGCCGCTCGCCGGACATCTTCTCCTACGTGCCGCACGGGCCGGAACATGAAGTGGAAGGCCGCGTGGTCGGCATCTATCACGGCGTGTATGAAACGGGTCGCCACAGCGTGGTGACGCTCAATATCGGCGCCAATTACGGTCTGGAGCCGGGGCATGTGCTCGCCGTCTATCGTGACCGTGGTGACGTCACCTATGCCGAAAAAGTGGGCGACCCCGGCAAGGTGTATCACCTGCCTTCCGCGCGCATTGGGCTGGCGCTGGTGTTCCGCGTGTTTGACAAGGTGGCCTACGCGATCATCACCGATGCCGATGGCGGCGTGAAGATGGGCGATTTTGTCCGGAATCCCTGAGCACGGGATGACGCAATCCATGCTGGCGCACTGGCTGCGGCTGGTGCTGGCCAGAGGAGTCGGGGCGGCGACGCAGCGAAATCTGCTCGCCGCCTTTGGTTTGCCCGAGGCCATCTTTGCCGCCTCGCGCGCTGCGCTGGCGGCGGTAGTGGGTACGCGCATGGCGCAGGCCGTGCTGGCAGAGCCAGACACGGCGCAAATCGAGCGCACGCTGGCCTGGGCGAACGAGCCGGACAATCACCTCCTCACCCTGGCGGACGCGGAATATCCGCCCGCGCTGCTGGAAAGTGCCGACCCGCCCGTGCTGCTCTACGTCAAGGGTGACGTGCAGGCGCTGCACGCGGCCAATCCGCTGGCCATTGTTGGCGCGCGCACGGCCACGCCGCAGGGCTTGTCGAACGCCCGCGCTTTTGCGCAGCAACTGGCCGAAGATGGCTGGATGGTGGTCAGCGGGCTGGCGCAGGGCATTGATGCTGCCGCGCACGAAGGGGCGCTGGCTGCCGCGCGCGGGCGCACGGTGGCCTTTGTCGGCACCGGGCTGGATCGTGTCTATCCCGCCGCGCATCGGGACTTGGCGCACCGCATCGCGGCGCGCGGCGCGCTGGTGAGCGAATTTGCGCTGGGCACGCCGCCGCGTCCCGGGCATTTTCCGCGCCGCAATCGCCTGATTGCCGGGCTGGCGCGCGGCGTGCTGGTGGTCGAAGCATCCTTGCAAAGTGGCTCACTGATTACTGCGCGGCTGGCGCTGGAAAGTGGCCGCGAAGTGTTCGCCATTCCCGGTTCCATCCACTCGCCGCAGGCGCGCGGCTGCCACCGTCTGATTCGGGAAGGTGCGCGGCTGGTGGAAACCATGGCGGACATTCTGGAAGAACTGCCGCCGCGCGAGCACGCTGCGCCGCCGCCCGAAGTGGCCGCCTCTGCGCCGCCCGCAACGAATGCTGCGCGGCGCAAAAAAGCGCCGCAACACCATGACGCGCCGCCCGCGAGCGCGCCGCAAAACGCTGCCGCAGCGACGGATGCAGAGGCGCAGGTGCTGGCCGCGATGGGCTTTGATCCGGTGGATTTTGATGCCGTGGCTGAACGCTGTGACTTGACGGCAGCCGATTTGCAAGTAATCCTGTTGCAGCTTGAAATGGCCGGCAAGGTTGGCCGCATGGCAGGCGGACTGTTGCAACGCCTTGTCTGAAAAGGCGAAAGCAACGCATCCCGTGGAGTAAAAGATGTTTGAGGTTTTGCTGTTTTTGCTGGAACACTATGACGATGCCGAGCATTGTCCCAGCGAATGGCAACTGGTTCGCTCGCTGGCGCGGGCGGATTTTGATACGGAAGAGGTTGCGCGCACCCTGCTGTGGCTCGGCCAGCTTTCGGCGCTGGAAAGGAAAACCCGCGTGTTTGGCGCGCCGGGCGAAGGCACTTTCCGTTGTCTGGTGGATTCCGAGCGCGCCATGCTGGACGCGGATTGTCTGGGGGTGCTGCTGGAGCTGGAACGCGAAGGGCTGCTGGATGCGGCAGAGCGCGAAGCGGCCATTGCTGGCGTTCCCTTGCTGGCGGGGGCGCCGTTGAACCGTTCGCAGTGGATGCTGCTGGTGCTGTTTTCCTTGTGGCGGCGCAATCGCACGCCAGGCCGGGAAAAGATGCGCGAGCTGCTGCGCGCCTGTCGCCAGGCTGGCGCGCGCGCCGAAGACGATTCGCTTCCCATGTTGCCCCTTTTGCCCTGACAGGAAATTCCCGCATGAGCAAACAACTCGTCATTGCTGAAAAACCCTCCGTCGCCCAGGATATTACCCGCGCCCTCGGGGGCTTTTCGCGCGAGAAGGATTATTTTGAATCAGACGATTACGTGGTTTCTTCCGCCGTCGGGCATTTGCTGGAACTGGTCGTGCCCGACGAGTTTGAAGTCAAGCGCGGCAAATGGACTTTCGGACACCTGCCGGTGATTCCGCCGCACTTCACGCTCAAACCCATCGAAAAAACGCAAGACCGCCTCAAACTGCTGCTGCGCCTGCTTAAACGCAAGGATATTGACGGCATCATCAACGCCTGTGACGCCGGGCGCGAAGGCGAACTCATCTTCAACTTCATCGTCGAACACGCCAAAAGCACCAAGCCGGTGCGCCGCCTGTGGCTGCAATCCATGACACCGGCGGCCATCCGCGATGGTTTCCAGCGCCTGCGTCAGGCCAGCGAAGTGGAAGGCTTGCGCAACGCCGCCGTGTGCCGCGCGGAAAGTGACTGGCTGATTGGCATCAACGGCACGCGCGCGATGACCGCCTTCAATTCCAAAAGCGGCGGTTTTCACCTCACCACTGTCGGGCGCGTGCAGACGCCGACGCTGGCGATTGTGGTCGAACGCGAACAGCGCATCCGCGCTTTCCAGCCGCGTGATTACTGGGAAGTGGAAGCCGCTTTTGCGGCGGGCGCGGGCAATTACGTCGGGCGCTGGTTTGACGAAGCCTTCCGCAAGCCCGAAGGCGACGAACACGCCAACGCTTACCGTCTGTGGGACAAATCGCAGGCCGAGGCGATTGTGGCGCGCTGTGCGGGCAAAACCGGCGTGGTCGAAGAAGACTCGCGTCCGTCGACGCAACTGTCGCCCTTGCTCTTCGACCTCACCAGCCTGCAACGCGAAGCCAACGGGCGTTTCGGCTTTTCCGCCCGCACCACGCTGCAACTGGCGCAGGCGCTGTATGAACGCCACAAGGTGCTGACCTATCCGCGTACCGATTCGCGCGCGCTGCCCGAAGATTATCTCGACACCGTGCGCCGCGTGCTGGGCGAACTGCCTGCGGAATATGCGCCGTTTGCCCGTCAGATTGTCGACGGCGGCTGGCTGCGCCCGAACAAGCGGATTTTCAACAACCGCAAGATTTCCGACCACTTCGCCATCATTCCCACCGGCGCGCAGGCCAAATCGCTGTCCGAAGCCGAGCAGAAAATTTACGACCTGGTCACGCGCCGTTTCCTGGCGGTGTTTTTCCCGGCGGCGGAATACCGCGTCACCACCCGCATCACCCGCATCGCGCAAGATGCCTTCAAGAGCGAAGGCAAAGTGCTGGTCGCCCCCGGCTGGCTGGCCATCTACGGCAAGGAAGCGGAAGCGGGCGAAGGCGGCGAGGAAGGCGGGCGCACGCTGGTGCCCGTGGCCGCAGGGGAGACGGTGCGCACGGAAGAGATCACACTGAAAACGCAGCAAACCCGCCCACCGGCGCGGTTTTCTGAAGCCACGCTGCTCTCGGCCATGGAAGGCGCGGGCAAGATGGTTGATGACGAATAACTGCGCGC
>JAFSWK010000265.1 GCA_017444505.1 Rhodocyclaceae bacterium
AGACTGGCTCGGAAAAACGGCCAGACCAGATGAAGGAAGAATCGGAAGCAGTCATGAGAACACCGGAAAGGAATCGTCAGAGAAACAAATCAGCAAAATGCAGCAATACGTTGTGGACAATGCGCACCGGCTCGCCAAGCAGGACAGGCAGCCAGCCAAGCATTAGCAGCACCAGCACGATGAAGATGCCGTAAGGCTCAATGCGGGCAAACTTGATGGCCGTGGGCAGCGGCAGCAGGCTGGTGACGATGCGCCCGCCGTCCAGCGGCGGCAGCGGCAGCAGGTTGAAAACAAACAGCACGGCGTTGATGCTGATGCCGGCCACGGCCATGTACGCCAGCGGCGTGTCGATGGATTGCTGCGTGCGTACCACCAGCGCCAGAAACACCGCCCAACACAGCCCCATCACCAGATTCGCCAGCGGCCCGGCCAGGGAAACCCAGAGCATGTCGCGCTTGGGATTGCGCAGCCGCGCAAAATTCACCGGCACGGGCTTCGCCCAGCCAAACAACAGGCCGGAGCTGAGGAAATACAGCACGCCCGGCACCAGGATGGTGCCCACGGGGTCGATATGGCGCAGCGGGTTCAGGCTGATGCGCCCGGCATCAAAGGCGGTGGCGTCGCCAAAATAACGGGCGACGTAGCCGTGCGCCGCTTCGTGCAGCGTGATGGCCAGCAGCACCGGCGGTGCCCAGAGCAGAAAGGCTTCCACCACGCCCATGCGCGCCTCAGTCTTCCAGCCCCAGCAAGGCCGCATCGCCACAGCCACGGCGCACCAGCACGGGCACGTCGCCGGTGAGGTCAATCACGGTGGTGGCCTGCGGCGGGCTGGGTTCGGTTTCGATAATCAGGTCGACCCGCTTGCTGATGCGCTCGGCGATTTCCTGCGCGTCGGTCAGCGGCGCTTCTTCGCCCGGCACCATCAGCGTGGAAGTGAGCACCGGCTCGCCCAGTTCGCCCAAAAGGGCGGTCACCAGCGGATGCGCCGGCACGCGCAGCCCCAGCGTTTTTCGTTTGGGATGCAAGACGCGGCGCGGCAATTCGCGCGTGCCTTCCAGAATGAAGGTAAACGGGCCGGGCGTGGCGTTTTTCAGCATCCGGTAACAGGCGTTATCGACGCGGGCGTAAGTGGCGATTTCCGAAAGGTCACGACACATCAATGTGAACAGATGCTTCTGGTCGACGCCGCGAATCTGGCGGATGCGCTCCAGCAGTGCCGCATCGCCCAGGTGCCCGCCCAGCGCGTAGGCCGAATCGGTCGGAAAGGCCACCAGCGCGCCGTCGCGCATCATCTCTGCGGCCTGCCGCAGCAGGCGCGGCTGGGGGTGTTGCGGGTGAAGGGTGAAAATCCGAGCCATAGACAAATCCGGTTTTCGCCCAGACGGGCGAACTCGTGATTTTAGCATTGCGCGCCGAGGCGCTCGCCGCGCGCAGCGGCCTCAGCCGTGATTGGCAATCCAGTTGCGCCACTCGGCAAACAGCGCCGGACTGGTGGCGGCAATTACGCTGCGTTTCACATCCGGCCCGGCCATCAGCGTGCCGCCATCAAAGGTGGCGCAGGCGCCGCCCGCTTCGGCCAGAATCAAATGCCCGGCGGCGTAATCCCACAGTTTCTGCCCGCCGTGAATGTAGACATCCAGCCGCCCGGCGGCCAGAAAACACCATTCCAGCGCGCTGGAACCAAAATTGCGCTGCGAATAATACGGCGGGCGCACTGCCAGGTCGTCGCCCAGACGCGGGCCGATGCGCTTGAAATCCACGCCCGCCACCGCATCAGAGAGCGCCTCGCAGCACGGGCGCAGCGGCAGTTCCTCGCCATTCAAAAACGCGCCCGCGCCGCGCGCGGCATAGAACGATTCGCCCGTCACCGGGTTATGCACCAGCCCGATGCGCGATTCGTGTTCCACCATCCAGGCCACGGAAACGCCGAAAAACGGAATGCCGTTGGCAAAGTTGGTGGTGCCGTCAATCGGGTCGATGCACCACATGCTGCCCTTGCTGCCTTCGCCCCAGCAGCGGGCTTGCTCGTCGGGCGTCATTTCCTCGCCCAGCACCGCGCCG
>JAFSWK010000266.1 GCA_017444505.1 Rhodocyclaceae bacterium
ACAACTGTTTGTCTAAATCGTTTAAGGCTTTGCCGACACTTTCGATTTCGCCGTCCGAACACAGCCAGCGGCGTTTGAGTTTGCCGTTTTTGTGGTATTCAAATACAAGACTGCCCGAAGTGTCTTCGTTGGCAATCAGCAGCACTTCGGCTTTGTCGCTGGCTTGGGCAAGTTGTGCGGTGAGTTTGTCTTCGCCGTCATCAAAAGTTTGCTCAATCGCCCCCAACAGCACAAACCAGCGGCCTTTGGGCGAACGCACGACAAACTGGGTTTGCTCTGCCACTTCCGCTGCATCCATTGCGTCGGATACTTTTTCGCCTTGTGCTGCCGCCAATTCCACGCCAAAGCGGGTTTGCACGAACGACTGCAACGCTGATTTTTTGCCGAAAAACAGGGCGTACATGTTCTCTGGCATACTCGCCGTTTCTTGATTTTGCGCACTGTCTTTATCTAAAAAAGTGCTTAGTGGCACGCTTTCCCATGTGTTTGGCGCAACCAGTTTTTTCTTTTCTGCCCACAGACGGGTTTCGTCGGTAAGCAAAATTTTGCGTTTCTCGGCACAGGCTAACATGTAGCGGTATTCTGCACGAGTGTATTCTGAATTAAAACTGTCTTTTTCAGGAAATGGAAATTGTTCTACAAATTGCCGAAGTTCATCATAGCGTTTGGCAAGCATTAGGTTGTAGCATTTATCGGAAACTATGGATAGATAAAATTTATCGATTTCAAATCGCCCTATTTTATTGCAATGCCGAGATTCATAACGCCAAGCGGCATGTTCTAATTCGGCAGGTATTGTGTCTGTTTTTCCACTAACAAAATCTTCAATTTGTTGCATCAATTTCGCATTTTTTTCAATTTCTTGAATTTGTAGATAAATTTCTGGAAAAAACGACAAGTTAATCGGATAGCCTTTGGGCAGAACCGATTTGGTGTAATTGCTTTGCAGATGAGCATATTTTGCAGGCAAGGCAGACGATACACCTGTTTGAAAATCAATCAGTGCTAACCAGTAATCATAATCCAGCAATTCCGCCATACAACGCTCTAAATTTGCCTTGATGACTTCAACCGCTTGTGCGCCTTCGTTTTCACGAAAACCTTGTAGGTAGGATACCGATGAGACATTGGTCGCTTCCTGCATTGTGCCGTCAGAACACAAACGATGGTGCTGATTTACGGTTGTAAAACTGTCAATATCACCTCGTGGAACCCAAATGCTCAAATCCAGACAAAAAGTTTGCTCGTAAGTATCTTCTTTTTCATTAAAACGCTCTGCGTCATTAAACATGACGCTTTGTGCCACAGGCTTGTCGGGCAAAAATTTCCAGTATTCCTTATGCCCTACATAACGATAGCCCATGCCAAGCAAACATTTGTGAATGGATTTGGGGACATTCATTTGACTGGTTCCTGTGGTTGATGCGGGTTTTAGGGGCGGGGCTGGAAGCTATACAAACTCAATCAATTCACTGTATGGCACCAGTTTTTCATCGTGCGTTAAAAACCGCATCGGCTCGCTTAGTGCCTGGGCGATGAGCAGGCGGTCGAATGGGTCTTTGTGTATGTCGGGCAGGGCTTCGGTTGCGACAATGTGTTCTACTTTAATGGGCAAAATGCCGGTGCGGAAAGTTTGCAAATATCGCAATAAATCGCTCGATGAAACAGGCATGTCTTTGGGGTGCTTTTTGTGTTTAATCGCCACTTCCCATACGCTTGCCATGCTGACAAAAACACGGTCGACAGGGGATTGCATCAAATGCAAAACGTGTTCTGGCAGTCTTGCATCATTCGTCAAGCCCCATAATACAATGTGCGTATCTAATAGATAGTTCATCACAGCGCCTCAAACATGTCTGCAATTTCATCATTGTGTTTGTCAATGTCGTCAGGCACTTCAAATTGCCCTTTGGCAATGCCTAACGGAAATTTTTCTTGCTGAACAAACGGCAGAATCTTTGCCACGGGCTTGTTGTTGCGGGCGATGATGATTTCGTCTTCCTGTCCGCTTTCTACCGCTTCAATCAAGGCAGAAAAGGTTTGCTTGGCTTGAAATATGTTGACTTGCTGCATTTTGTTTTCTCCGCTCGTTTGGTATGGATAGGGTTGGACAAACTATATAGGACAACCTTGTCCAAGTCAAGCGGGCGCGGGGCGTAACTGTCGTGGCATGTTCTATGCGCTGGTTCGCCTTGCAACCGTTTTGGGCGAATGATTATTCGCCCCTGCTGCGCGGCTGTGGCGCATTCATCTGCCTTCGCCCGTCCTATTTTTTCGCGCCGTGCTCTTTGAGCAAGGCGGTAATCAGGTTGCGGCTGGATCGGGGGGCGTGGGCGAGGGCGGTTTTGCCGTCTTTATCCACGGCGTTGACATCGGCGCCGTGTTCAATCAGCAGGCGGGCGGCGTGGATGGTT
This sequence comes from Rhodocyclaceae bacterium, assembly GCA_017444505.1. Classification (GTDB taxonomy): domain Bacteria; phylum Pseudomonadota; class Gammaproteobacteria; order Burkholderiales; family Rhodocyclaceae; genus JAFZMK01. The sequence goes on from JAFSWK010000266.1 coordinate 2,415, forward strand.
TTTTTGTCTTCTCCGCCTGCGGCATCCGATGCGACATACATTAAGGGCGTGGAACCTGCGTCATCTGCGGCATTTACATCCGCGCCTTTTTCAATGAGCATTCGCACGATTTCGGTCAGACCCAGTCTTGCCGCCTGCATGAGCGGCACTTGTCCGCACCAGCCGGCAAGATTGGGGTCTGCGCCCCAGTCCAGCAGCATTTGAATCGTTGCCGGGGCGGTGTTGTAGGCGATTTCGGTGAGCGCATTTTTGCGGGAACCTTGCATTTGCATGTTCGGGTCGGCACCGTGTTCCAGCAGCAGTTGCACAATTTCGGGATAGCCGAGACGGGCGGCGGAAATCAGCGGCGGCATTTCATCGCCGCAGGTTTGATATGCCTTGACATCCGCGCCGTGTTCCAGCAAGTAGCGCACATTGGCGATGCGGCCTTGCCAGACGGCCATGGCAAGCGGCGTCCGTCCCTTGGCATTCATCGTATTGACATTTGCGCCGCGTGCGAGCAAATACGCTACGCAGTCGGTGAGACTGCTTTCCCCCGCTGCGATGCGTAGCGCGTCGTCCATGCGGTCGTTGTTTGCGCCGAGGTCAAACAACAATTTGAGGATTGCCAAATTGCCCTGGCGGGCGGCGAGCAAAATAGGGGTGTTGCCTTATTCGTCTTCGGCGGTGAGGTTTGCCCCGCTTTCTACCAAGGATTTGATTTTGTCCGCTTGCGATTTTTGCACTGCGGTGAAAAGTTGCCGGTCGATTTCTGATTGGGTGTATTTGCGGGTTTGCACGGGGCTTGCCGATATAGTACCCGTCGCGCCGTGTTCCAGCAAAAAGCGGGCGATTTCGGTGTTGCCCAGTTTATCTGCTACGGCAAGGGCGGTGTAGCCGCTGCTGTCGCAGGCATCAATTTGCGCGCCGGCGTCAATGAGCATTTTGACCACGGGCAGTAAAGTGCGGTGTGCGGCGGCAAAACGCAAGGCGGTTTCGCCGTATTGATTGACGGCACATACATCGGCGCCGTTTGCAATCAGCAATTGAATCTTTTCTTCCGCCCAAATACCGGACTGCGCCGCACACATTAACGCCGTCATGCCATCGCCATCTGTGGCATGGACATCCGCGCCCGCATCTATCAGCAGTTGCAGCGTCTCAGCACGAGAATTTTGCGCGGCATAGAGAAAAGCCGTGCCGCCGTGCGGGTCGGCCAGATGAATGTCTGCACCGGCTTCAATCAATGCGGCGGGCATGGTGCGGGCGTAGTCCTGACCGCGCCCCGTGCCTGCGGCGCAGGCGGCGATGAGCGGCGTCCAGCCGTCTGTGGTGCGGGCATTGATGTCTGCGCCCAGTTCGCACAACATCTGCACGGCGGCGACATTGCCCCATTTCACCGCGTGCCACAGCGGGGTTTGCCCGTCCTGGTCGGCAAGGTGAATGTCTGCCTGTTGTTCAATCAGGTAGTTGAAAACGGCAATGTCGTCGTTTTTGACGGCATAGTGCAGGGCGCTGCGCCTTTTGCGGTCGATGGCGTTGATTTGCGCGCCGTGCGCCAGCAGCGTTTGCACGGCTTGCAGGTGATTTTTATCCGCCGCCAGCATCAGGGCGGTTTGCCCGTCTTTATCGGCGGCATGGATATTTGTGCCTTGTTGCAAGAGAGCAAGAAGGCTTGCCGTATCATTTTTTTTGGCGGCGGCGTGAAGCTGTTTTTCGGTTTTGGTCATTGGTGTTTGCGGCGAATCCAATTGTGCAGCAGCACGATGCCGTCGGGCAAGGTTTCTTCTTGCTGGCAGAGCAGTTGATGGCCGGTTTGACGGGTGAAGGCGATGAGGTCGTCGCGCACGTCCGCGCGGGCGGTGACTTTGAGGATGCTGGCGGGCGGCATCGCGGCCAGCGTTTTTTTCGTCCGCAGCAACGGCAAGGGGCAGGAAAGGCTGCGCACGTCGATGAGCTGGTCGTGATGGTCGGGCGGAATGTTGCTGACGGGCGTGTCGTCCGGAGTGTGCATGGTGCGTGCCTCAGTGCGTGTGGCCGCTGCTGCGGCGCATTTCCTGATCGGTCTGTTTGAGTTCGCGCAGGCGGGCGTCGATGGTGGATTGCTCGTAAAAATCGCCGCCGCCGCTTTTGCGGGCGAGTTCGAGTTGTTCGACGGCTTGCGGCAACGCGCCTTTGAGGGCGTAGACCTCGGCCTGCGCGCGGTGCATGTCGGCGGGTTTGCCCAGCGCCTCGCTGGCGCGCGCCAGGCGCGTCCAGTAGTTTGCATCTTGCGGCGCACGGCGCACGCCGTCGCGGGCAAGCTCTGCGGCGCGCTGGGGTTGCCCGTCCTGCAAGAGCGCATCCATGCGCGTGTAGGCCAGCGGGCGGTTTTGCGGTGCACGGGCAAGGGCGGCGTCCACGATGGCCAGCGCCGCTTGCGGACGTTTGCGCGCCAGCTCGATGCGGGCGGCCAGTTCGTCGAAAAAGGGCGAGGCGGCGGATTCGCGCAGCGGCGCGAGTGCTTCCCAGGCTTCATCGTTGTGTTTGCCCAGATAGAGCGATTGCGCCAGCCCGTAGCGCAGCGCGGCGTTGTTCGGGTCTTTTTTGAGTTCGGCGCGAAAATAGGCGGCGGCATCCGAGGGCAGACCCTGACCGGCGCGCAGTTTGGCGCGCGCAAAGCGAAAATCGGCGCTGTCGGCATGTTCGCGGGGCGACATTTGCGCCACGCGGTTGGCCATGTCTGCAATGCGCTCTTGCGTCAGCGGGTGCGTGCGCAAATAGGCGGGCAGGTTTTTCGATTCGTACAGGCGCGTGGTTTGTTGCAGACGCTCGAAAAAGCTGACCATGCCGCGCACGTCGAAACCGGCGCGTTCCAGAATGGTCAGCCCGATGCGGTCGGCCTCGCGCTCGAAGGCGCGCGAATAGCCCAGTTCGCTCTGAATGGCGCCGGCTTGCGCCGAGACGATGGCCGCCTGCGTGAGGTCGGGATTGCTGCGCGCGGCCAGTGCTGCGGCGAGCATGGCGGCGAGCATCATCAGCGTGGTGTCGTTGCGCCGCCCGATGGACTGGGCGATATGGCGCTGGCTGACGTGGGCGATTTCGTGCGAAAGCACGCCCGCCAGTTCCGATTCGTTGCGCACGGCGTCAATCAGGCCGGTGTGCACACCGATATGACCGCCGGGCAGGGCGAAAGCGTTGATGCTTGCATCGCTGACCACAAAAAACTCAAAGGGCGTGCCCGCCTTGTCGCTGCTGGCGACCAGTTTTTCGCCCAGCGATTGCAGCCAGTAATTGATTTCGGCGTCTTCCAGATAGGCGGCATCGGCGCGGATGCTTTCCATGATGCGCTGACCCAGCCGCGTTTCATCCTGCACGGAAAGGCTGGCCGTACCGACTTCGCCCAGGTCGGGCAAGCTATCGCTGGCGGCGTGCAGCGGCGGGGCGGCGCACAACAGGCTCAGTGCGGCGCAGGCGGCGAACAACTGCGTTTTTTTCATCGCGGTATCATCCGGAGCTTTGGTTCAGGCGCGAGCGCGCCGGGGGAATGACATGGAACTGACGCATTTTAACGCCGAAGGTCAGGCGCACATGGTCGATGTCGGCGGCAAGACCGAGACTGCCCGCAGCGCCACTGCCTGCGGCGTCATCCGCATGAATCCGCAGACCTGCGAGCGCATCCGCGCAGGCACGGCGGACAAGGGCGACGTGCTGGGCATCGCGCGCATCGCCGCGATTCAGGCAACGAAGCAGACCGGCGCGCTGATTCCGCTGTGTCACCCGCTGGGGCTGACGCATGTGGCGGTGGAATTTGCCTTTCTGCCGGAAAATGACGGCGTGCAATGCCGCGTGCGCACGGAATGCTTCGGACGCACGGGCGTGGAAATGGAAGCAATGACCGGCGTGAGCGTGGCGCTGCTCACTATCTACGACATGTGCAAAGCCATCGACCGAGGCATGACCATTGAAACCATCCGCCTGCTGGAAAAGAAAGGTGGCAAATCGGGACACTGGCGGCGGGAGGGGGAGAATGAAGAAACGCGCTGAGGGGGTGCGTTTATTTCAAGCGTCTCCGCGCCCAATCTGCTCCCATGCTTCGTGGAATTTTTCCTGTCTGTAATCGCGCGTTTCCAGCCAGTATTGGCGTTCTCCGCCTTTGTCGCGGTTGGCGACTTTCTTAACCTCCTGTGACGGAAGGACGAAAGCAGAAGGTGTGGTGGCAATTTCAGTCACGACAACCCAGAAGTCCCCCACAACCTTGTCCAGCGAAGAACCAATACTGGCAGCGGCGTGTTTGCTCAGAGTTCTGACCTTGATTTTGACGAAACGCGAGTCATCCTTGTTGCGGGCAATGAAGTCTATGCCTAGCTCATTGTCCGCAGCATCTGTGACATGCCAGCCGAGGGAAGAAAGCCGCTCGCGGCAGTAATTCAAACCTTTTTCGCGGACGTCTTTTTTGTCCAGCGAAGTGCTTTTATTGTTGCCTGATGTATTTGCCATGATTGATTTCTCCGGCTTCATCCCGCGCGGGCGGGATTCATTCAGCGCGCAGGCGCTTCACAGGGGAAAGCGGTTTCAAATGCGCGCAGGATTTCGGTTTGTGTCTCATCGAGAAAGCCGAGCGCCTGCTGGCGGATTTCGGCGGGGATGCCGTAGTACGCTTGCGCGATGCCGCCGGTGATGGCAGCGAGGGTGTCGCTGTCGCCGCCAATGGAAATGGCGTTGCGGATGGCGTCTTCAAAACTGGCGGATTCCAGAAAGGCAACCAGCGCCTGTGGCACGGTTTCCTGACAGGTTTCGTTAAATTCGTAGCTGTCGCGGATGCTGTCCAGCGTGAAATCCAGCGCATAAAAATGTTGTTCCAGATGGGCGCGGATTTCGGCAATGCTTTTGCCGCTGCGCGCAAGGAAAATGGCTTCCGTAGTGGCGCGCGCGCCTTTCATGCCTTCGAGGTGGTTGTGCGTAGGGCGGGTGACGGCGTCTGACAAGGCTGCGGCTTCCGCCAGAGAGCGCGCGGCAAAACCGCAGGCGCTCACGCGCATGGCAGCGCCGTTGCCGTAACTGCCGTAGGGCTGCGGGTTTTCCGACGCCAGCCAGCGGCGGAACATGCCGCCGTAGCCCGCGTCGGGATATTGCCGCCCGAGGCTTTGCATGTAGGTGACGGCGCTTTGTTCCAGATTTTCATAGTCCGGACAGGCATCCAGCAGCGCCCGCGCGATGGCAAGCGTCATGATGCTGTCGTCGGTGGGGAAACATTTGGGGGCGAAGAAGTCGAAGTTTTTGGTTTTGATGTTGTTCCATTCAAAACGCGAGCCAACAATGTCTCCGATGATGGCGCCAAGCATGGTGCACTTCCTTGTTGTAGTGGGTTGAGCGGGTGCGCATTATAAACCCGCCCTTTTGCCCTGCCCGTGCGGTGGATAAGCTGTGGACAAGCTGTGGGCGGGCGGTGAACAACGGCGCGCGGCTTCCACAGCGCGCGGTGGCGGTGGCACAATCTGGCGCTTTCGGAACCAACCAGGAGAGTTTGCATGACGACGAGCCAACGTCCCTTTTCCGTGCTGGGCATCCAGCAGATTGCCATCGGCGCGCTTTCGCGCGAGAAGCTCAAAACCTTGTGGGTGGATATGCTTGGGCTGCGCGTGACGGGCAATTTTGTTTCGGAGCGCGAAAACGTGGATGAAGACATTTGCGCCATGGGCAGCGGCGCGTTCAAGGTGGAAGTCGACCTGATGCAGCCGCTGGATCCGGAAAAAAAACCGGCGGTGCACGCGACGCCGCTCAACCACGTCGGCCTGTGGATTGATGACCTGCCCGCCGCCGTCGAGTGGCTGACGACGCAGGGCGTGCGCTTTGCGCCGGGCGGCATCCGGCGCGGCGCGGCGGGGTTTGACATTACCTTCATCCATCCCAAAGGCAATGAGGAATCACCCATCAGCGGCGAAGGTGTGTTGATTGAACTGGTGCAGGCGCCGCCGGAAGTGGTCGAGGCTTTCCGCCGTCTGGCGCAGAACGCGGCATAAGGCGCCGCGCCCGCACGGGCATGAAAAACGGGGCGTGGGGCGTGGCCATGCCCCGTTTTGTGCTGGTGTGTTGCGATGCGCGCGCGCTTTTCAGCGGAACAGCTTTTCTTCGCGCTCGTGGCGTTCTTGCTCTTCGATGCTGAGCGTGGCGGTGGGACGGGCAATCAGGCGGCGCAGGCCGATGGGGTTGCCCGAGGCTTCACAGAAGCCGTAAGTGCCGTTGGCGATGCGGTCGAGCGCGCTGTCGATTTTGTGAATCAGCTTGCGTTCGCGGTCGCGGATGCGCTGTTCCAGTACGTGCTCTTCTTCCTGCGTGGCGCGGTCGGCCTCGTCGGGCGCGGCCTCGGTTTCTTGCAGGTGCACGATGGTTGTCTGACCGTTTTCCAGCAGCTCGCCGCGCATGGTTTCCAGACGGGTGCGGAAAAATTCCAGTTGTTCTGCGTTCATGTAGTCGCTTTCAGGCATCGCCAAAAGCTGCTCTTCGGTCAGAGTGCTGGCAGTTTTTGCGGTGTCGGTCATGGTCTCCCATTCCTCCATGTGGATGAGTGTGGTGCGGATAAATCCGCATTCAGGCCAAAGGGGTATTTTGCAAACTTTTGCAAAGAATGTCACGCCCTGCGGGAAAATCCCTGCCTCGCGCGACGGGATGCCGCCGCGCAGGGCGCGGGATGGTTTGGCAAAAATTCTACACCCACAGCGGCCATGCGCCGTCCGCGCATTGCATCCGGACGCGATTTTGCAGTAACATGCTTCCCTTTTCCGCGAGGCAAAGCGGCACAGCGCCGCAAATTCCCGCCCGCAAGAACACAACTTACTGATTTTTCAAAGAGGAAAACCAAGTGGCACGCTATACCGGCCCCCGCCTGAAAGTCATGCGCGCGCTGGGCACCGAACTGCCCGGCCTGTCGCGCAAATCCATGGAAAACCGCAGCTACCCGCCGGGTCAGCACGGGCAGAAAAACCGCCGCCGTTCAGACTACGCCGTGCGTCTGGCCGAAAAGCAAAAGCTGCGCTTCAACTATGGCCTGTCTGAAAAGCAGATTCGCCGCCTGTTCCGCGAAGCCAAGTCTTCCAAGGCACCGACCGGCGACAAACTGCTGGAACTGCTGGAACGCCGTCTGGACAACTTCGTTTTCCGCGCCGGCTTCGCACCCACCGCCGTGGCCGCCCGCCAGTTGGTGCGTCACCGTCACGTACTGCTCAATGGCCGTTCGGTCAATATTCCGTCGATTCGCATCAACCCGGGCGACAAAATCACGCTCACCGAACGCGGCGCGAAAATCCCCGCCAGCCAGCAATGCCTGGAAACCCCGGCGCTGGAACGCCCCGAATGGCTGAGCTTTGACGCCGCTTCGCGCACCGCCACGGCCAACCGCGTGCCGGAAGCCAACGAAGTGCCCTTCCCGGTGGAAGTGCAGCACGTGGTGGAATACTACGCCGTGCGTCTGTAATCAAAACCGGCTTCACACAGTGCAAATCGGCTGCTTTCGGGCAGCCGATTTTTTTTTGTGCGTGCGTGGGCAGGCGTTAGCCAATCAAGGGGCTGCGCAGCAGCACGTACAGCGCCGTGCTGGTCAGAATACTGAGCAGCGCCGAACCGCGCCACAGATGCAGGGCGATGGCAACGGCTGCGGCGAGCACTTCGCGCCACGGCCACAGCAAGGATTCCGTTTGTCCCGCCAGGCCGACCAGCGTATGCAGCAACAGCAGCACCATGATGGCAGGCGGCAGAAAGCGCCCCAGACGGGCGACGGTGGTGGAATGTTTCAGCCAGCGGGCGGCGAAAAACGGCAGTGCGCGCAGTCCGGCGCTGATGACGGCCATGATGACGAAAACGCTCAGGACATACAGCGGCGCAAAGGCAGTGCTGGCGCTGTTCATGCGGCCTCCTTCTGCGGCGGTGCGCCATTCTGCCCGTTGGCCGACCAGTACCAGCCAATCAGCACGCAGGCGGCAATCGCGCCCAAAAGCGACTGCTGCGGCCACAGTGCCAGCGCCAGCGCGTAGCAAACAATGGCGACAAGCAGCGGCAGCGTGCTGCGCACGGCGCGCCATTGTTCGACGGCGAGAATGGCAAACAAGGCGGCGAGGCTGAAATCAATGCCGCTCAATTCGGTGGGCACAAGGCTGCCGAGCAGCACACCCAGCAAGCCGCCGGTAATCCACCAGCAGTGATTGAGCAGCGAGAGCAACACGCGCGTGCGCTCAGGTGTTTCCGGCGGCAGGCTGGTGAGCACGGCGTAGGTTTCATCGGTGAGCGCGAACATCATGTACGCGCGCGCCAGCGGGTGTTTGGGCTGTACGTGCAGCAGGGAAAGCCCGTAAAAAATGTGGCGCAAATTGACCACCAGCGTGGTCAGCGCAAAGGTGGCGAGGCTATCGCCTGCGGCGAGCATCGGCACCATCATGAATTGCGCCGCGCCCGCGTAAATCAAAATGCTGGCCAGCGGCGGCATCCACCACTCGGCACCCGCCTGCATCATCAAAAAGCCAAACGCCGTGCCCATCGGGATGTAGCCCTTGGCGACCGGCACGGACAAGGCAAACGGGGAAGAACGGGCAGCGGCGGCGGACATGGCGCGGGCAACGGCGTGCGTGAAAAAGCGGGCATTTTACCCGAAGCACGCTTACGGCGCGGGTTCTGGCGCGATGGCGGCAACCGTGCCGGGGGCGGCGGGCGCGTTGCTGGCGAGCGGCGGCGCGGCGGCGGCGTCCTCTGCGCCGGGCGCGGTGTCGTCTTTCTTGCGCACGGGGCCGCCGAGGTAATCGAGCACGGTGTCGCAGGTTTCTTCGCGCTCGGTGAAGCTGGAAAACCATTCCAGCCGGCTGCGGACAAATTCATCGCTGACGACGCGGTTGTCGCAGTAATCGTAGATTTGCATGGCGTAGGCAATAATCTGCCCATAGCGCAGCGCGCGCCCCGAACCCATGTGCGGATAGCGGATGGTGTTGCGCCAGGCCGGACGCGGCGGCGGCACAGTGGAAAGATTGGCAAAGGCCGGTGGCGGATAGAGCGGCGGGGCGCGGTCGTCCTCTTCATTACCTGCGGGCGCGCCTTGCTGCGCCGTCGCCGAAAGGCAGACGGCGGCGGCAGTGAAGGCGAGCACGAGAGAACAGGCAAAACGGCACATGATGACGGGCAAAAACAGGCCGAAGATGCAGAGGATTGTAGTCTTGCGCGCCGCGCGCGGGGGCGGAACCACGTCACGCTGCGCGGCGGGAAAGTGTGCGCGTCAAAACAGGCTGGGCTGGTGCGCGATGTGGGCGCGCTCGTCGGCCTCGGCGAACTGCACGCCCAGCCCCAGCAGCCGCACCGCGCCGCCGTGACGGGCGTAGCCGCTGGCCAGCAAACGTTGCCAGACGGCCAATTCCGGCGGCGCGCTGGCGCGGCATTGAATCGTGGTCTGCGTGAAATCGGCAAACTTGATTTTCACCACCGCCTGATGCACGGGGCGGGCATCGTCCTGATGGCGCGCGAAGCGGCGCAAAAATTCTTCCAGCAACGCGGGCAACGCCTGCTGACAGGCCGCCAGGTCGGGCAAATCGTGCGCGTAAGTGGTTTCCACGGAAAGGGATTTTCGGATGCGGTTAGGCTGCACGGGGCGCGAATCCATGCCGCGACACAGCGCAAAGAGCCGCGCCCCGAAGCGGCCAAATTCGTGCTGCAAGCGTTCCTCTGGCCAGTCGCGCAACTGCCCGCAGGTCTCCACGCCCTGCGCGCGCAGTTTTGCGGCGGTGACGCGCCCGACGCCGAAAATCTTGCTCACCGGCAGCGCGGCGGTGAAGGCATCGACCTCTTGCGGACGGATGACAAACTGGCCGTCGGGCTTGTTCCAGTCGCTGGCGACTTTGGCGAGAAACTTGTTCGGCGCAATGCCCGCCGAAGCGGTGATGCCCACCTCGGCGCGGATGCGCGCGCGGATTTCCTGCGCCATCAGCGTGGCCGAGCCTTTGCAGTGCGCAAGACCGCTCACGTCCAGATAGGCTTCGTCAAGCGAAAGCGGCTCGACCAGCGGCGTGTATTCGCGGTAAATGGTCAGAATCTGTCGGGACGCGGCGCGATAGCGCGGAAAATCCGGCGGCAGCAGCACAAGCTGCGGACACAGCCGCAGCGCACGGGCGCTGGACATCGCCGAGTGCACGCCAAAGGTGCGCGCCGGATAGTTGCAGGTAGCGATGACGCCGCGCGTCTCAGGCCGACCGCCCACAGCCACCGGCAGCCCCGCCAGCGCAGGGTTGTCCCGCATCTCGATGGCGGCGTAGAAACAATCACAATCGCAGTGAATGATTTTGCGCATGGCGCAACGATACGCGCAAAGGGCGGCGATGTCCTGCGCCTGACGGATTTTCCGCAACGCCCGCGCGCCCCGCGCAGCGTGCCGACGGGCGGGAAGGTGGGCGCTTATTTTAGGATAAGGCGTTAAGCTAAAATAAGGAGAAATCTTATTTTAGGTTCCGACAACATGAAGCGAAAACTGCAAGGTCAGTACGTACCCATCTCCACCGTAGGCGAACAGGCGCGCGCCTTCGTGCCCGCACCGCTGCCGCCGTGCCCGCCAATCGACTGGACGCCGCAGTTACACAGCAAGTTTGACCAAGCCTTGCTGGCGCTTGGGCGGCTGGACAGCGTCACCACCTTGCTGCCGGAAACTGCGCTGTTTCTCTATATGTATGTGCGCAAAGAAGCGGTGCTCTCTTCCATGATTGAAGGCACGCAATCGTCCCTGTCCGATTTGCTGCTGTTTGAACTGAATCAGGAACCAGGCGTGCCGGTGGATGATGTGCGTGAGGTCAGCAACTATGTTGCCGCACTGGATTACGGCTTGCGCCGGATGCGGGAAGGTCTGCCGCTATCGCTGCGTTTGCTGCGCGAAATTCATGGCGTTCTGCTGGCCAGAGGGCGGGGCAGCCATCAGGCGCCGGGGGAATTTCGGCGCAGCCAGAACTGGATTGGCGGCACGCGCCCCGGCAATGCGGCCTTTGTTCCGCCGCCTGCCGAAGAAGTGATGGACTGCATGGGCAAGTTGGAGCTTTTTTTGCACGACCGCCCGCAGCCGGTGCCGGTTCTGGTCAAGGCGGCGCTGGCGCATGTGCAGTTTGAAACGATTCACCCGTTTCTGGATGGCAATGGCCGCCTGGGTCGTTTGTTGATTACGTTGCTGCTATGTGATCAAAAGGTGTTGCGCGAGCCGATTCTCTATCTCAGCCTCTACTTCAAAACGCATCGCCAGTATTACTACGAGCTGCTCAACAACGTGCGCACGACAGGCGACTGGGAAGCCTGGCTGGATTTCTTTGCCGAAGCCATCATCGTCACCGCCACGCAGGCGGTGGAAGCTGCGCAGCAGCTTGTGGCCTTATCGAATCAGGATCGCGACAAAATCAGCACGCTTGGTCGGGCGGCGGCCTCTGCGGTTCAGATTCACCGTGTGCTCATGAAACACCCAATCGCCACAGCGGGCTTTCTGGCGGAAAAGACCGGCATCACGCAGACCGTGACCAACAATGCGCTTGGGCATCTGGCGCGGCTGGGTATTGTGCAGGAACTCACCGGCCAAAAGCGCAACCGCTTGTATAGCTACGCGGCCTATATCGAAATCATGAACCGTGGCGCGGAATTGCCGGAGGGATAGCCGTCTGCGCAAGCGAAACAAAAACGCCGCCCGCCCGCCCGTGCGGGCGGCGTGGGGCTTTGATGCTATAGATCACATGTTAAGCACATACAGATGTGCTTAACTCAACTTTTTCTGAAAAACCTTTGTTTATTAGTATGTTATAGTTCGTGTTTAAGTGCGAAATGGGTCTGTTTAGAGCTTTGTGACCGTCCTTCGGGATGTGATAAAATTAAGCACAGTATTCTGTGCTTAACGTGAGTTTTTCATGAAATACGTTTCAGATCAACTGGTTGAAATCCATCTTAAGCGCCTGAACCCGTGGTGGCAGCGTGGCGAGGTGGATGAGGATGCGCGCAAGCTGCGTCCGCGTGCGTATCTGGACGCGGTGCGCGCGCTGCTGCTGGCGCCGCAGTAGCGCAGCGCCTTGGTGTTGCTGGGGCAGCGTCGGGTGGGGAAAACCATCTTGATTCGCCATCTGATTGCGGATTTGCTGGCGCGTGGTGTGCCGCCGCAGCGCGTGGCCTATGTGGAAATGGATCATCCCTTGCTGCACGGGCGCTCTCTGGAAGTGTTGATTGGGCAGATTGAGGCGATTGCGCCCGCAGGCGAGGGCGAACGCTATCTGTTTTTTGACGAAATCCAGTCGCACAAGGATTGGGAAAAGCATCTGAAACCATTGGTCGACCATCGTCCGGATTTGCGGATTCTGGTTTCCGGCTCGGCTGCTGCCGCCCTGAAACGCAAAAGTACCGAATCGGGCGCAGGGCGCTTTACCGATTTTTTGCTGCCGCCGCTGACTTTTTCCGAATATCTGGATTTGCGCGGTGAAGATGATTCGCCGCCGATTCGTGAGGAATCACCCGGCGTGTATGTGCTGCACGATATTGCACGCCTGAATGCGCAGTTTGTGGACTATGTCAATTACGGCGGCTATCCGGAATTGGCGCTGACGCCAGTGGTGCGCGCCAATCCGGAGCGTTTCGTCAAGTCGGACATTGTCGACAAGGTGCTGCTGCGCGATTTGCCGCAGTTGTATGGCATTCAGGATATTCAGGAACTCAATGCCTTGTTTACGCTGCTGGCATTCAATACTGCCGAGGAAGTGTCGTTTGAGCAGCTTTCCAAACGCAGCGGCGTGGGCAAGCAGACTATTCTGCGATACGTGGAATATCTGGAAGCGGCGTTTTTGCTCAAGCGCGTTTTTCGTGTTGACCAGGACGGTAAACGCTATCAGCGCGAGCGCAATTTCAAGGTGTTTTTGACCAACTCTGCCATGTACGCCGGGCTGTTTGGCGAAAAGGCGGCGGACGATGCCAGCTTTGGACATCTGGTGGAAACGGCCTTGTTTGCGCAGCGTTTCCATGAAGCCGCCCGGCTCAATTATGCCCGCTGGGGCAGTGGTGACAACGAGGTGGATTTGGTCGAATCTTCGCACGCGCTTTTGCCGGTTGCCGCGCTGGAAATCAAATGGAGCGACAAATACGCGGACAAACCCGAATCGTTGAAAGGCTTGATGAAGTTTGCACAAATCAACCAGTTGCCGCAGGTGTGGGCAACCACTCGCAGCCGTATTTCAGAGTTGCGCAAGAACGGTTGCGAAATTCGCCAATGGCCTGCTGCGGCGCTGGCGTTTCATTACGGCGTGCGCGCCGTGCGGGGAAGAATGGCCAATCTGGATGCGCGGATTACGGAAGTTCCCGCATGAGTGCGGCAACGCGCCGCTTTCTGCCAGAGAAACAAAAACGCCGCCCGTGCGGGCGGCGTGGGGTGTGGCGGGATGAGGGTTATTTTTTCGCCGGAATCAGCAGCACGGCTTCGCCTTCGATGACGGGTTTGCCGGCGACGGTGCACACGGTGGAGACGGTGACGCGGCGTTTTTCGGTGTCCAGTGCGGCGATGGTGGCTTCGGCGCGCACGGTGTCGCCGATTTTCACCGGCGCTTTGAATTTCAGCGTTTGCGACAGATAAATGGCGCCGGGGCCGGGCAACTTGGTGCCGAGCACGGCGGAGATGTAACCGGCGGAGAGCATCCCGTGGGCGATGCGGCTGCCGAACATGGAGGCGGCGCCAAATTCACCATCAAGGTGCACGGGGTTGGTGTCACCAGAGACTCCGGCGAACATGAGGATGTCGGCGTCGGTGACGGTGCGCGCCATGGCTGCGCTCATGCCGACGGAGAGTTCTTCAAAGGCAAGTCCTTTGTATTCGGAAAAATCACGGCTCATGAGGTTTGCTCCCGGCCAAAAGGCCATTGGTTGAAAACCGACATTGTGCCAGCCTCGGGCAGGGTGGCGCACAGGTGCTCTGGGGATAATGTCAAAAAAAGTGTTTTTGCCGCCTTTTGCCGCCCGGCGGCGAGTACGGCGCGGTCGCGCGAGACAAGATGCGTGGCGCGCGCATCGCGGGCGATTTCGAGGAATTTCTGGTCGTCCGCATCGCGCACGCGCGGAAGCGGCGGGGCGGTCGGCGTGCGGACGGGCAAGATTTCGCAGCGCGCGCGATAGCGGGCGAGCAGGGCGGTTTGTTCGTCGGGCGCGAGAGCAAAACGCGCACGGGCGAGCACGTCGGCCAGCTCTGCCAGCGCGTCTTCACGGGTAAAGAGGCGCGCGGACGGCTGCGCCAGCAAGGTGGCCAGCGCGCGCAGGGCGGGGTCACGAAAATGCCAGAGGGCGAGGACGACGTTGGTATCGAGCACCAGCCGCAGCGCGGTGACGGGCGCGTTCATGTCGGCAGCCGCCCGCCGCTGACGCGCGCAATGCCGGCCAGATCGCGCGCGCTGTGCACGTCGGCAAAACCTGCGTCGGCCAGCAGTGCGCGCACCGCTTCACTTTGGTCAAAGCCGTGTTCCAGCCACAAACAGCCGCCCGCCGCCAGCCAGCGCGGGGCATGATGGACGATGTGGCGCAGGTCGTCCAGCCCGTCGCGCCCGGCGGTGAGCGCGCGGCGCGGTTCAAAGCGCACGTCGCCTTGCGACAAGTGCGGGTCGCCTTCGGCAACGTAGGGCGGATTGGCGACGATGGCGTGAAATGTTTGTCCGGCGGGCAGCGCGGCGAACCAGTCGCTGCGCACAAAGCGGACGGCGGTATTCAGGCGGGCGGCGTTGGCTTGCGCGACGGCCAGCGCCTCTGCGCTTTGCTCCACCGCCCACACCTGCCAGCGCGCGCGCGCAAGCGCCAGACTGATGGCCATCGCGCCGCTGCCCGTGCCCATGTCCAGCACGCGGGCATCTTCGGGCAGTGCGGCGGCGAGCGTTTGTTCCACCAGCAATTCGGTTTCCGGACGCGGAATCAGCACGTCTTCCGTGACGTGCAGCCAGTGGCCGTAAAACTCGCGCCCGCCAACAAGATAGGCCACCGGCACGCCCTCGGCGCGGCGCGCGCACCATTGCGCGAAGGTGGCGGCGGCTGCGGCGCAAAGCGGCGTTTCAGGGTAGGCGAGCAAATCGGTGGGCGTGCAGCCGCAGGCGGCGCACAGCAGGACGCGGGCGTCGATGGCGTCCAGCCGGTAGTGTTGACGGGCGCGGGCGAGCGCCTGCGCGCGCGTGACGGGGGCGGCGCTCATGCCGCAAGCTCGGCAATCAGGCTGGCTTGATGTTCCAGCGCCAGCGCATCGAGCACTTCATCGAGTTCGCCGCCCAGAATGGCGTCGAGCTTGTGCACGGTGAGGTTGATGCGGTGGTCGGTGACGCGCCCCTGCGGGAAGTTGTAGGTGCGGATGCGCTCGGAACGGTCGCCGCTGCCGATGAGCTGTTTGCGCGTGGCGGCCTCTTTTGCGTGCGCTTCCTGCTCGCGACGGTCGCGCAGGCGGGCGGCGAGCACGGCCAGCGCCTGCGCGCGGTTGCGGTGTTGCGAGCGGTCGTCCTGACATTCCACGACCAGCCCCGTGGGCAAGTGCGTGATGCGCACGGCGGAATCGGTTTTGTTGATGTGCTGGCCGCCCGCGCCGGAAGCGCGGAAGGTGTCGATGCGCAGATGTTCGGCGGGCAGTTCGATGTCGTCGAGTTCTTCGGCCTGCGGCAACACGGCCACTGTGCAGGCCGAAGTGTGGATGCGGCCTTGCGCTTCGGTGGCGGGCACGCGCTGCACGCGGTGCGCGCCCGATTCAAATTTCAGCCGGCCATAGACTTCGTGGCCGCTAATGCGCACGACCACTTCTTTATAGCCGCCCAGTTCGGCTTCCGAGGCAGAGATGGATTCAGTCTGCCAGCCCTGGCTTTGGGCATAACGCAAATACATGCGCAGCAAATCGCCCGCGAACAGCGCCGCTTCGTCGCCGCCCGTACCGGCGCGGATTTCCAGAAACACGTCGCGCCCGTCATCCGGGTCGCGCGGCAGCAGCGCGCGTTGCAGTTCTTCTTCCAGACGGACAAGCTCGGCTTGCAGACGGGGAATTTCGGCTTCGGCCAGTTCGCGCAATTCCGCGTCCTCGCGCAGGACTTCGGCTTCATGCAGCGCGACTTCGGCGGTGCAAAAGGCGGCAAAGCCGCTGGCGACAGGTTCGATTTCCGCGCGTTCGCGGCTCAAGGTTTGCAGACGGGCAGGGTCGCGGGCGATGGTTTCATCGGCCAGCGCGCGGTCGAGTTCAGCTAGGCGGTCTTGCGTTTGCGCCAGTTTCTGACGCACGGACGCCTTCACGCCGCGCCTCCCGCAACCTTGCGCGGCGGCGCAAGCGTGGAACCTTCTTCTTCGCGGGCTTCCGGCGCGTCTTCTTCTTGCAGCCCGAAGGCGCGGCGCAGGCAGTCGTTTTCTTCCGGCGTGGCCTGGTGCAGGAAATGCGAGGGGGCGTGCAGCATTTTGTTGCTCAACGCGCGGGCGAGGGATTCCAGCGCGGCGTGCGCGTTGCCCGTTTTGGCAAGCTGACGTTTGGCCTTTTCCAGCTCGGTGCGGACGAGTGCTTCGCTGTTCGCGCGCAGCGCGCGGATGGTGTGCACGCCCGCGCCGCGCAGCACGCGCCACTGCATGAAGGCGGCCACTTCATGGTCGAGAATGCGCTCGGCCTCGGCCACTGCCTGCGCGCGCGATTCCACGCCGCTGGCGACCACTTGCGCGAGGTCATCGACGCAGTACAGAAACACGTCGTCCAGCCGCCCGATTTCCGGCTCAATATCGCGCGGCACGGCCAGATCAATCATCACCACGGGCTTGTGGCGACGTTCGCGGATGGCGCGTTCAGCCAGCCCCAGACCAATGATGGGCACCGGCGAGGCGGTACAGGAAAGCACGATGTCGAACTGCGGCAGAATGTCGCTCAGGCTATCCAGCGGCAGGGCGCGCGCGCCGAAGCGTTCGGCCAGCGGCTGGGCGCGCGCGGCGGTGCGGTTGACCACTACGATTTCCTGCGGCGCGGCGGCGGCAAAGTGCGCCGCGCACAGCGAAATCATCTCGCCCGCGCCGATAAAGAGCACGCGCTGACCGGCAATGTCTTCAAAAATGCGTTCGCACAAATGCACCGCAGCGGCGGCCATGGAAACAATGTTCGCACCCACGGCGGTATCGGAACGCACCGCTTTGGCGGCAGAAAAGGCGCTTTGAAACAGGCGGTGCAAAATCGCCCCCAGCGTGCCGACGGTTTGCGCCTCGCGCATGGCGGATTTCACCTGACCGAGAATCTGCGTCTCGCCCAGCACCATCGAATCCAGCCCGCAGGCGACGCGAAAGACGTGATGCACGGCGGCTTCCCCCGCGTGCAGGTACAGCGACGGCGAAAAGGCTTCCAGCGCGACGTTCTGAAAACGCGCCAGCCAGTCCGAAACGACTTGCGGCGCATCGCCCGCAAACCAGATTTCCGTGCGGTTGCAGGTAGAAAGAATGGCGGCTTCGCCCACGCCGGGTTCGCGCACCAAGCTGGTCAGCGCGGCGGGCAGACGGTCTGGGCCGAAGGCAAGCGCCTCGCGCACGGCGACCGGCGCCGTCTGATGATTCAAACCCAGAACGTAGACCTGCATGAGAGAGAGGGGCGAAACCGTTGAAAAACGTGCGATTATACGCTGCGCGCGGGCAAACCGCGCGGCGGGCGCGGGGCAGGCCGTGCTGCGGTTTCAGGCAAGGAGACAAAAATGCGGTTTGGCGCGTTGATTATTGGCGATGAAATTCTTTCCGGACGGCGCAAGGACGGCCATCTGGCGAAGCTGATTGAACTGCTCCACGCCCGTGGCCTGCGGCTGGGCTGGGCGCGCTACGCCGGGGATGACCTGCTGGCGCTGACGCAAACGCTGCGCGAAACCTTCGCCACGGGCGACGTCGTTTTCAGCTTTGGCGGCATCGGCGCCACGCCCGACGACAACACCCGCCAGGCTGCCGCCGCCGCGCTGGGCTGCGAGCTGCGTTTGCATCCCGAAGCCGAGGCGCTGATTCGCGGGCGTTTCGGCAAAGAAGTGACGGAACAGCGCCTCGACATGGGGCGCTTTCCCGAAGGCGCGGAAATCATCCCCAATCCGTACAACCAGATTCCCGGCTTCCGCATCGCGCGGCACTTTTTCGTGCCCGGTTTCCCCGTGATGGCGCACCCGATGATTGAGGCCGTGCTGGACACCCACTTTGCCCAGCTTGCGCACCGCGAAGACTACGTGGAAGAAAGCGTGCACATTGAACAAGGGCATGAAGGCTTGCTGGTCGCCTTCATGCGCGAACTGGCTGCGCGCTATCCGCAGGCGGCGCTGTTCAGCCTGCCCAGCGTGGGAGAGACGCCCGCGCAGCGCAGTCTGGAACTGGGCATGAAAGGCACGCGGGCGGACGTAGCCGCAGCGATGGCCGAAATCCGCGCCGAACTCAACCGCCTCGGGCTGTACTTTCGTCCCGCATGAGCGCACGCAAAGCGCCGCAGCAAGGCATGTACCGCCTGCGGCTGGCGGAGGACTGGACGCAGGAATGCCGCGTGCGCTGGTCGGCGCGGCGCACGCTGGCGCTGCAAGTCGATGCGCGCGGCGTGCATGTATTCGCCCCGCACGGCCTCTCACTGGCGCGGCTGGAAGCCTTTGTACAGGCGCGCCGCGACTGGCTGCGCACACAGCTCGCCCGCCGCGCCGAAGCGCCCCCCGCCCCGCCCGTGCCCGACGAAAACGTCGCCCACGGCAGCACGTTTTCATTGCTGGGCAAAACCGCGCGCATCGTGCGCGACAGTCCCTTCCGCCGCCCGCGTTGGAGCGAAGACGCCGACGGCGCGCCCGTCTTGCTGCTGCCTGCCGCATATACCGACGAACAAGCGCGGCGCGCGCGGCTGCGCTGCATTGCCGAACGTGCGCTGACCGATTTCACCGCGCGGGTCGCCCACTACTGCGCCCGTTTGCAGCTTGCCCCGCCGCCCGTGCGCCTGACGCGCGCGCGCAGTCGCTGGGGCAGTTGCAGCGCGTGCAGCGGCATCCGGCTCAACCTGCGACTGGCGCATCTTGCGCCGCACCTGATTGACTACGTCGTCGCGCACGAAGTCGCGCACCTGCGGGAAATGAACCACTCCCCCCGCTTCTGGGCAATCGTCGCCAGCCTCTATCCCGACTGGCAACGCGCCCGAAGAGAATTGCGCCGCGCGTAGAGAGGTGCCCCCCACGTTAGCGCCAGCCGCTTTCGCGTCTGTCACTCACTGCCCCCCAAAGGGGGGGCTGCGCCTCATTCCACCCGCAGTGCCCCGTTACTGGTTCGACTGCTTTTTGAGAATTGACAGCCCAATCCACGTGCCGAGTGCGACCCCGAAAAGATCCATGACAAAGAAGACCGGATTGCCTGAGACTAGGGCAATAAGGACGGAGATAATCACTCCGATCAAAAGTCCGCGCTCCGACTTAATTGCACCAAGGATGGGGGGCAGC
>JAFSWK010000267.1 GCA_017444505.1 Rhodocyclaceae bacterium
CCCAGTGTCATGGTAAAGGCCAGCACCCAGGTTTGCAGGTCATTGAACGTGCTGTAATTGGACATCGGACCAATCAGGTCCATACCCGGACCGGTGTTGTTGATGCAGGCGATGACGGCGGAAAAGGCGGTAATGGGCGAAGCGCCAAGGAAGGTCATGATCAGTGTCAGCGTCACAATGCTAACCATGTACATAAAGCTGAAACCCAGCACGGCATACAGCACATTTTCCGCCACCGGCGTTTTGCTGATACGCACGGGATAAACAACATTGGGATGCAGCGAACGGATAATTTCCCGATATACCTGTTTGTAGAGAATAATGGCGCGTATCAGTTTGATGCCGCCGCCGGTAGAACCGGAGCAGGAAACAAAACTGCCAAGAAACAGCAGCCAGAGCTGGGCAAACACCGGCCACTGGGTGTAATCCTGCGTGGTCAGCCCCAGTGAGGTGGCAATGGAGACGACGTGAAAGGTGGCATAACGCATGGCTTCAAGCAGGGCAAGGTGCATGTCGCCAAAGCTCAGATAGCAGCCCAGCAGCAGCGCGCTCAACAGCAGCACGCCAAGATAGACACGAATTTCGGCATCCTTGAAGTACGGGTTCAGACTGTGGCGGGTAAGGGCAAGATAATGCGTGGCGTAATTCATGCCTGCGAGCATGGCAAAGAAAACGGTGACGGTTTCAATATGGATGCTATGAAAATGCGCCAGTGAATCGTTATAGTTGGAAAAACCACCCAGACCGGTAACGGTAAAGGCGTGAATCAGGGCGTCCCAGCCAGTCATGCCGGCGTAATAAAGCGACAGGCCGCAGGCGATGGTGAGAAGAATGTAGGTCAGCCACAATCCCTTGGCGGTTTCAGTGATGCGCGGGGTGAGGCTGGATTCTTTCATCGGTGTGGGCACTTCCACCTTGAAAAGCTGGCGGCCACCAATACCCAGCAGCGGCAGAATGGCAACGACCAGCACGATAATGCCCATGCCGCCAATCCAGTGCAGAAAGGTGCGCCAGATGTTGAGCGAGCGCGGCAGATTTTCTACATCCAGCAAAACGCTGGCTCCAGTGGCGGTGAGTCCGGAATTGGCTTCAAAATAAGCGTCGGTAAAGCTGAGATGAACGTCGTTGAACAGCAACGGCAGGGCACCAAAATTGGGCAAAATGAGCCAGACCAGGGCGACGAGCAAAAAGCCGTCGCGGGCATAGAGGTCGCGCCGTTCCTTCTGGCGCGTAACAAGCCAGATGAGCAGCCCGCACAGGAAGGTAATGTAAAAGGCCGTCTTGAAATGTTCGCTGGCGCCATCGTTCAAAATCAGCGAACAGGCCAGCGGAAAAAACATCAACAGGCCAAAAATGGCAATCACAATACCCAGCGCGTTGATGACCGGGAAAGTGCGGCGGCGAATAAGGGCTGGCATCAGAAAAATCCGAATCCGACCTGAAAGAGTTTTTCTACTTGCCGCACAAGACGTTTGTGCGGGCAGAAAATGATGACGTGGTCGTTTTGTTCAATCACCGTATCGTGATGCGCGATGATGACCTGACGTTCCACCTTTTCGTCTTCCAGTTTTTTCTCGCGCATCAGTGCGCCAATCGTCACGCCTTTGGGCAAATCAATATCGGCAATGCGGCGGCCAACAATGCGCGATTCGTGATAACTGCCGTGGGCGATGATTTCCAGCGCTTCCGCCGCACCACGGCGCAGGCTGTGCACGGCAACGACGTCGCCGCGGCGAATGTGGGTGAGCAATGAGCCGATGGAAATCAGCGCCGGTGACAGCGCAATGTCAATCGGCCCGCCCTGCACCAGTCCGGCATAAACGCGACGGTTAATCAAGGCGATGGTGCGCCGTGCGCCCATGCGCTTGGCCAGTGAGGCAGACATGATATTGTCTTCATCATCGTTGGTGAGGGCAACGAAAATGTCTGTTTCTGCAATTCCTTCATTTTCAAGAAGTTTTTCATCCGTTGTATCCCCACGCAGGACGAGGCTATTGCTGAGGATGGGAGCAATCTCTTCGGCGCGGCGGGCGTTGTTTTCCAGTACCTTGACGTTGTATTCGTCTTCAATTTTCATTGCCAGACGGGCACCAATGTTGCCGCCGCCGCCAATCAGGATGCGCCGCATGGGGCGGTCGACCGGACGAAGCTGGTGAAGTACCTGGCGAATGTTGGCACTGGCGGCGAGCAGAAAGACTTCGTCGCCGGCAAGAATGGGCGTGTCACCATCGACTTGCAGGCTGAAACCATTGCGGTAGAGGGCAACAATGCGGGCTTCCACGTCGCCAAGATTTTCCGCCAGCAGACGCACCGGCTGGCCGACAACAGGGCCGCCTTCGATGGCCTGCGCGGCAATGAGACTGATTGTATTATTTGCAAAATCAAGTACTTGAAGCGAACCCGGGAAAGAAATCAGGCGGCTGATGTAGTCGGTGACGATTTGTTCCGGACAGAGGGAAAAATCGACGGCGAATTCTTCTGCAATCAGTTTCGGGTATTGCGAAAATTCGCCTGAACGCAAACGGGCAATGCGCGTAGGCAGGTTGAAAAGCGAACGGGCAACGCGGCAGGCGCACAGGTTGGTTTGGTCGGATTGCGTGACGGCAATCAACAAATCCGCCTCTTTGGCACCCGCATCGTGCAGGATGCTGGGCGAGGCGCCATTGCCACAGATGGTGCGCAATTCAAAACGGTCGCGCAGCAGTTCAAGCTGCTGCGGGTTGGTGTCGACCAGCGTAATGTCGTTGTTTTCGGAAACCAGGCTTTCCGCAACGGAAGAGCCGACCTGTCCGGCGCCGAGAATGATGATTTTCAAGGGAAATACCTGAAAGTGCTGGTGAGCGAAGCTGCCGTATCAGTCTTCCGAACGGCGGCTGGATTGCAGGTTCAACTGTTTGATTTTGCGGTACAGGTGGGTGCGTTCCAGACCGCATTTTTCAGCAATGCGGGTCATGTTGCTGCCTTCGGTGCGCAGATGATGCTCGAAATAAAGGCGCTCAAAGGCTTCGCGCGCTTCGCGCAGCGGTTGATCCAGCGAGATGGTCAGCCCGGCACTGTCTTCACCCGGCGGCAAAATGCGGCGAACATCAGCCAGCGAGATTTCTTCTTCCAGCGTGCTCAGTGCCAGCGATTTGATGGCCGCGCGCAATTGCTCGAAACCGCCCGGCCAGCCTTGCGTGCGCAGGGCGTTTTGCGCCGCGGTGGAAAGTTTGCGCGGCGGTACCTGGTCGCTTTTGATGTAATGCTGCAAAAGCTGATTGGCCAGCTCCGGGATGTCGTCCTGAATGTCGGCCATGCTGGGCGGGGTGAAACTGACTTCAAAGAGCTGATCCAGCAGCACGGCATCCCAGCCTGCTTCCAGCAGGGCACCGCGGTCTTGCGTGGTGACGACGACCAGGTGCTGGTTGAAACGCTCCAGCCGTTCCATGGCGAAGGCAAGGTTTTTCTGTTGCAGGCGGGAAAGACGGGAAAGCTCAGGTACGTACAGAATGCCGCCCTGACAGGATTGCAGTTGTTGCAGGTTGAGCGGCTGGGCGATGGTGGATAAATCCAGCCAGCCGCTTTGCGTGGCCGGCACGCTGCGCGCGGCCAGTTCGGCAATGCTGCCAATGCCGGTGTGCAGCAACAGGGTGCGCGATTTTTCGGCAATCTGCTGCAAGCGGCGGTTCAAATCACGCAGCGTGGAAGAACGCGGGAACAGGGAAAGCGTGAGAACGGTGTGGGTGCCGGTGGTGGTGGGACGTTGCAGCGCGCCCTTGACGGCGTTGAGCAACTTTTGCAGGGCGATGGGTTTTTCCAGATAGTCGATGGCACCGATGCGGGTGGCTTCCACGGCGGTGTCAATCGTGCCGTGGCCAGACATCATGATCACCGGCATGGTGAGCAGGCCGCTGGTGGTCCATTCCTTGAGCAGGGTGATGCCGTCGGTATCGGGCATCCAGATGTCGAGCAAGACCAGGTCGGGCCGCGTTTCCTGACGGATGGCGCGCGCCCGCGCGGCGTTTTCCGCCAGCAGGATGTCGTGGCCTTCGTCACGCAGGATTTCAGAGAGCAGTTCACGGATGCCGATTTCGTCGTCAACGATGAGGATGTTGGCCATGATGTGTGTCGTCCGTTTCCGGTAGGTACAAGGGTAAGGTCATTGAAATGAAGGCGCCGCCGGTTTCATGGCTATTGCCAATCCGAACTTCGCCGCCATGTTCGTCGACGATTTTTTTGATAATCGCCAGACCGAGACCGGTGCCCTTGCTCTTGGTGGTGAAATAAGGTTCAAAAGCGCGGGTAAGCAATTCGGGCGGAAAACCGCTGCCGTTGTCGCAGAAGATCAGACGGGCATGGCGGGCGTCCAGCCGCGTTGCGGTGATTTCGAGTTTCGGCGCAGGATGCTCGGCCAGTGCGTCTTCCGCATTTTGCAGCAGATTATGAATGATTTGTCGTATTTGTGCTGCATCGGCAAACAGCAACGGCAGATCCGGTTCAAAGTGGGTGACGATGCGCACGGCGCTGCTTTCATAGAGGTCAAGAATTTCTTGTAGCAGGGCAGCCAGATCCACAGGCAAAAACTTGGGCGTGGGCAGGCGGGCGTAGTCGCGGAAGTCGTTGACGAGGTTTTTCATCGCCTCGACCTGATTGATGATGGTGGCGGTGGAACGCTCCAGAATCTGCTGGCCTTCCGTATCCAGCCGCGGGGCGAGCTTGTAACTGAGCCGTTCGGCAGAGAGCTGGATGGGGGTGAGCGGGTTCTTGATTTCGTGGGCAAGACGACGGGCGACTTCCGCCCAGGCGGCGGTGCGCTGGGCAAGCACCAGACGGGTGATGTCGTCAAAGACGACGACGTGCCCGCCGCCGCTGACTTCGGGCAGCCGGGCGCCGCGAATGTGCAGGGTTTTATTGCCGTGGTGGTCTTCGGCCAGACATTCTTCCTGCGCTTCCCATTCGGCGGACGAACTTTGCAGGTGTTCCAGCAAAATGTCGCGCAGGGCGTGCTGGCGCGGCCATTCGGCCAGCGGCAGGTTTTCAAAGCCTTCCAGCGAATCTTGCAGGATGGCCGCCGCGCCGCGGTTGGCCGCCCGCATGTAAAGCTGGGCGTCAAAGGCGAGCACGCCGGTCGACAAGTGCGCGAGGATGCTTTCCAGATAGGCACGCGAGGCTTCGATGGCGTTCTGGTTGCGCACGTTTTGTGCGCGGGCATCCTGCAATTCGCGCAGCATGTGGTTGAACGATTGCAGCAGGCTGTCGAGTTCCGTGCGCGTGCGCTGCGGCTGCGCGAGGCGAAAACCGAGATTGCCTTGCGCCACCGCCTGCGTGCCGCGCACTAGGTCAAGCAGCGGCGAGGCAAAACGGCGGGCAAAGAAGAAGGAAATGGCAAAGGCGGAAAGCAGCGCGAGCAGCAGCGTGAGCGTGAGCGTGAGCTGATAGATGCGGTTTAAGCCTTCGCGGGTGAGGATGATTTGCTGATAATCCTGCCAGGCTTCCTGCACGGCGTTGATATGCTCGGAAAACGTGTTGGGCACGGGCTGGGTGATTTGCAGATAGTTTGTCTCGCTGAGCATGGAGCCGGAAAACACCGGCACGATGACACGGATGACATGGCGCGCGCCATCGTCGGAACTTTCCACAAGCTGGAAATGGTGACGGCGCGTGCGCGCCTGACGAAGCTGCGCCGGCGTGGGCAGGGAGGGCAACAGGGCAGTGCTGCCGTCGGAAGCGGTGGTGAGAATCTGGCCGTTGCTGTTGAAATACGCGATGGAGGCCACACCCGCCTGTTCGCGCATACGGTTCAGGGTGATGGCGGAAACCAGACCCTGTCCTTCAAGGTTCAGCGCGATGCTTTCTGCGTGGGCGCGGGTTTGCTGGACGAGGTAATCCAGCGCGTTCTGGCCAAGGGCAATGCCGCCTTCCAGGGCGCGGTCGACGCGCACATCAAACCAGTTGTCGATGCTGCGCACGACAAACAGCAGCGAGACCAGATAAATCATCAGCCCCGGCAGCAGCGCAAAGAGGGCGAAGCGCAAAATAAGGTGCAGCCGGATGCGCGAACCAAAACGACGCTGCCGGTATTCGCGCCAGAGATTGCGCAACTGAATGCCGACCAGCGCAAACAGCGAAAGCGCAATGACGCCGCCCAACACCAGCATTTCGCGGTAAAAACGGGTGAATAGATGAATATTCGAGCCGCCCGCCGAAAACAGCACAAGGAAGAGGACGGCAACGATGCTGACCGTGATGGCGATGACCGTAATGCGCTGGTTCATTGCGCGGCCTCCAGCGGTGTATCAATGTCCCGTTCGGCGGGTGAAAGCGCGCGTGGCGCGACGCCAAATTCCTGCGTTACCCAGCGGGTGTCAAGCTGCCAGTCAGAATTGGCCAGATTGTCCACCTGGAAGAGGGCAGGCAGATTGCCGGTTTCGTGGCGAAAGCGCAGGCGAAGAAGGTACTCGTTGTCCGGATTGAGCGCATCGGGTTCCAGCACATTCCAGTTGCGCACGCGCAGCATGGCGTGGATGGCTTCGTCCAGCGAAGCAAAATGGCGCACGATGCCGCCTTGCGAAAGCCGCCAGTTGCGGGTGATGGTGTGATAGGCGAGGCGGAACTGGATGGCGCGCAAGGTGATGAGACGGTTTTTCCAGTACCAGCGCGGCTGCTCAATGCGCAGCTTGAAGAGAAAATACAGCGGCACGCCGCGCACGAGCGCATCGCGCAGGTGTTCGTTGAACTGGACGTTGATGTCGGTATCCAGCAAATAGCCTTCGGGCGACCAGCGGATATGGCTGTTCGTAAAGTAGGCGGGGGGTTCTGCGGGCGCGGCGGAAGTTTCTGCTTGCTGCGGCTGCTGCTGCGCACGCGCAGGCTGCGCGGCGACAAGCGCGGCCAGAACCGCCAGCAGGCAGGCGAACAAGGCTGCGCGCGCAGCAAGGAAGTCAGGCTTTTTGCAGCAGGGCATAGAAAAAACCATCCTGACCGGGGGCGGGAAACAACTGGCCGTCCGCCGCCGGAAAACCTTCCAGCGGCAATTGCACGGCATCGCGATGATTGCGGCAGAAATCTTCAATCTGCGCGCGGTTTTCACAGGCAAACAGCGAGCATGTGGCATAGAGCAGTTTGCCGCCGGATGCGAGCGTGCGCCACAGGGCGCGCAAAATCGCCGCTTGCTGGGCGGTGAAGTTGCGCAGGTCGTCCGCGCGGCGCAGCCATTTGCTGTCCGGATTGCGGCGCACCACGCCGGAGGCCGAGCAGGGCACATCGGCCAGAATGCGCGCAAACGGTTGCCCGTCCCACCATGTTTCGGGACGGCGGGCGTCGGCGGTGAGAATCTTTTCGGCGCGCAAACCGAGGCGGTCAAATTGCGGTGCGATGGTCTCGGCACGCGCTGCATCGGCTTCCAGCGCGGTCAGCCGAATGTCTGCCCGTTCCAGCAAATGCGCCGCCTTGCCGCCGGGTGCAGCGCAGGCATCGAGCACGCGCTGGCCGTCGCGCACATCCAGCAGCGTTGCGGCGTACTGCGCACCGGCATCCTGCACGGAAAACCAGCCGTCGAAAAAATGCGGAATGCGCTCCACCGGACGCGGCTCGTGCAGCAGGATGGCACCGTTTGGCTGGCGTTCGTGCGTCATGCCTGCTTCTTCCAGCGCGGCGCAGGCGGCGGTCTCATCCGCCTTGCGGCGGTTGATGCGCAAACTCATTGGCGGCTTGCCCTGACAGGCGGCAAGGATGGCTTGCCAGTGTTCCGGGTAATCCTGCCGCAGCGTATCAATCCACCACTGCGGAAAGGCGTAGCGCGTGGTTTCCTGCTCGTCCAGCCAGGCGCGCAATTCGGCCTCTTCGCGCTGCACGCGGCGCAGCACGGCATTGACCACGCCTTTGACTGGCGGCAGCAACGCCTCGGCAAGCGACACGGTCTGATGCACCGTGGTATAGGCGTGTTCCGGCGCGCTCCACAAACGGGGGAGGGCGCACAACAGCGCGCAATGCAGTAACTCGGGCAGCGGCTTTTGCACAAAGCGGGCGATGAGCGCATCGCCGCGCGCATAGTCGCGCAAGGCATTGGCGGCCAGGTCGCGCACCGCGCCGCGCGTACTCGCAGCCCAAGCGGAGCGTGCCTGCTGTTGCAGCTCGGTCATCATGGTGGGCAAAGTTTTGCCCGCGCGCACGCCTTGCACGCACTGCGCGGCAAGGTACAGCGAATGCGCCAGACTTTCCGCAGGCAAGCGTGGCGCCCGCGCGGCAAAGGCGGGCGGTTTGCGACGGGGTGCGTGGGAATGGGCGCGGTGTGCATTCATGGGAAGGTACGTGAGCAGAAACGAAGTCACCGTGCGGAAAGGAAGGCGAATTTTATCACGCGGGGTTTGCGGGACGTTTCACGTGAAACAGGGCGAGAGCAGGTGGGCGGATGTTTCACGTGAAACTGCTGTTGCGGGTTCCGCGTCGCGCACAAGGTCGTAAGACATTTTGGCAATCAACACAATGACCACGAACAAAAACAGCTTGCGCACAAAGCGCACGCCGTGCCGCAGCGCCATGCCTGAACCGGTCAGCGCACCCGCGAGGTTGCACACCGCCATGACCGCAGCGACTTTCCACAGCAGTTCGACCGTGGAAACAAAATACGCCAGCGCGGAAACATTGGTGGCGACGTTCAAGACTTTGGCGGCGGCGGATGCGTGCAGAAAATCCATGCGCACGAAACGCACCAGCAGGAAGATGAAAAAGCTGCCGGTGCCGGGGCCAAAGAAGCCGTCGTACCAGCCGACAGCCAGACCGATAAGAATGACCGCGACGAGGTTGCGGCGTGTCGGGCGCGGGTCAAACCCGCCGCCGTCTGTGCCGAAGTCTTTTTTGACGAAGGAATAGGCGGCTACCGCAATCAGCAATACCAGTACCAGCGGGCGCATGAAATCGGCAGGGACGTGCCGCACCGTCCAAGCACCCAGATACGAGCCGACCAGCGCGGCGGCCATGCCGGTGGCGAGCAGCGCACGCGGCAAACGAACCCGCCGCGTATAGCGCACCGCCGCCGACGTGGTGCCGACAAAGCTGATGAGTTTGTTGGTCGCCAGCAGCACGGTGTGCTCCACGCGCGGAAAGGCGGCAAACAGCGCGGGAATCTGAATCAGCCCGCCGCCGCCGACCACGGCATCGACAAAACCGGCGAAAAACGCGGCGAAGGCGAGCAGCAACAGCGTGAAGGGAAAAAGGTCAGCGTCAAGCATAGCGATTGCTCGCGTGTAGACCAGGGATGCGCGCGGCGGACGCAATGTTTGCCCGCAGAA
Source organism: Rhodocyclaceae bacterium (assembly GCA_017444505.1). GTDB lineage: Bacteria > Pseudomonadota > Gammaproteobacteria > Burkholderiales > Rhodocyclaceae > JAFZMK01. The sequence continues at coordinate 9,270 of JAFSWK010000267.1, forward strand.
AGCGGCGTGCCAACTCTGCCATAATTCTCTGCGCGGGAAGGGTTCGGGTGGTTTGCGGAATCATGAAACCTTCTTTTCTGAAATTTTGTTTGAGGGCGGAAAAATGCCGGTGTTGTTGCTGGTCGATGGTTCAAGTTATTTGTATCGCGCGTTTCACGCGCTGCCGGATTTGCGCAACGCGGCCAATGAGCCGACGGGCGCAATTCGCGGCGTGCTGGCCATGCTGCGGCGGCTGGCGGGCGAGTATGCCGCACAATACCGCGCTTGTGTTTTTGACGCCAAGGGGCCGACCTTCCGTCACGAGCGGTTTCCGGACTACAAGGCGCACCGCCCGCCCATGCCGGACGATTTGCGCGCACAGGTCGAGCCGCTGTTTGCCGCCATCCGCGCCGAGGGCTGGCCGCTGCTTTCGGTCGCGGGCGTTGAGGCCGATGATGTGATTGGCTCGCTCACCGCGCAGGCGCTCGCGCAAGGCTGCGAAGTGGTGATTTCTACCGGCGATAAAGACCTCACGCAACTGGTGCGTCCGGGCGTGCTGTGGGTCAATACGATGAGCGACGAGACGCTGGACAGCGCCGGTGTCGAAGCCAAGTTTGGCGTGCCGCCCGAGCGCATCGTGGATTATCTGGCGCTGATGGGCGATGCGGTCGATAACGTGCCGGGGGTGGAAAAATGCGGACCGAAAACGGCGGTGAAATGGTTGTCGCAGTACGGCAGTCTGGAAAACCTCATGGCGCACGCCGATGAAATTTCCGGCAAGGTGGGTGAGAACCTGCGCCGCCATCTGGATTTTCTGCCGCTGGGCCGTGAGCTGGTGACGGTGAAAACCGATGTGGCGCTGGATGTGGATGTGTCCGCACTCGCGCCCGCGCCGCGCGATGTGCCGACGCTAAAGGCGCTCTATACCCGTCTGGCGTTCAAGGCGTGGCTGGGTGAGCTGGAAGGCGGGAATGCCGCTGCGCCCGCCGGTGGCGTTGCCCGCAAGTTCGCGCCGACGCGCCGCTTTGATGAAGTGCTGCCCGCCGTGCGCGAAGATGGTGCGCACCGCGCCGCGTATGAATGCGTTTGTTGCGAAGAGCGGCTGGCGCACTGGCTGGACAAAATTGAGCGCGCGCCGCTGGTGGCGCTGGATACGGAAACCACGTCGCTGGGCGTGTGGGAAGCGCGGCTGGTGGGCATTTCGTTTGCCGTCGCCCCCGGCGAGGCCGCCTATCTGCCGCTGGCGCACACCGGCGTGGGCAGCGAGGCGCAATTGCCGTTTGACGAGACGCTGGCGCGGCTGCGCCCGTGGCTGGAATCCGATGCGCCGAAAGTGGGGCAAAACCTGAAATATGACGCGCATGTGTTCGCCCATCACGGCATTCGTCTCGGCGGCATGGCGCACGATACCCTGCTGGCGTCCTACGTGTGCGAAAGCCATCTGGCGCACGACCTCGACAAACTCGCCCGCCGTCACCTTGGACTGGCGACGATTTCCTATGAAAGTCTGTGCGGCAAAGGCGCGAAGGCGATTGGTTTTGACGCCGTGGCGCTGACGGATGCCGCCGCCTACGCCGCCGAAGATGCCGACATCACGCTGCGCCTGCACCATCACTTTGCCCGCCAGATGGAAGCCGCGCCCGGCCTGCGGCGGGTCTATGGCGAAATCGAAATGCCGCTGGTGCGCGTGTTGCTGGAAATGGAACAGGCCGGCGTGCTCGTCGACACCTTCCGGCTTGCCGCGCAAAGCGAAGAACTGGCGCGGCGGCTCGATGCGCTGGAACGGCAGGCGCACGAACTGGCCGGACATCCGTTCAACCTCGGCTCGCCCAAGCAACTGGGCGAAGTGCTGTTTGCCGAGCAAGGTTTGCCGGTGCTGAAAAAAACCGCTGCCGGTCAGCCTTCCACCGATGAAGAAGTGCTGCAACAACTGGCGGAAGATTTTCCGCTGCCGCGCCTGCTGCTGGAACACCGCAGTCTGGCGAAACTGAAAAACACCTATACCGACAAACTGCCGCGCATGGTGCTGCCCGCCACGGGGCGCGTGCACACGCGCTTTTCGCAGGCCACCGCAGTGACCGGACGGCTGTCCAGCAGCGAGCCAAACCTGCAAAACATCCCCATCCGCACCGCCGAAGGTCGCCGCATCCGCACCGCCTTCATCGCCGCGCGCGACCATCGCCTGCTGGCCGCCGACTATTCGCAGATTGAACTGCGCGTGATGGCGCACTTGTCGGGCGACGAACGTTTGCTGGACGCCTTCGGGCGCAATGAGGACGTGCACCGCGCCACCGCAGCGGAAGTTTTCGGCTGCGCGACGGACGCGGTAAGTCCGGAGCAGCGCCGCTATGCCAAGGTCATCAACTTCGGCCTGATATACGGCATGAGCGCGCACGGGCTGGCGAAAAACCTCGGCATCGACCGCACTTCCGCGCAACGCTGGATTGAGCGCTATTTTGCCCGTTACCCCGGCGTCGCCCGCTACATGGAACAGGCCAAAGAGCAGGTGCGCACGCAAGGCTATGTAGAAACCGTGTTTGGCCGCCGCCTGATGCTGCCCGACATTCACGCATCGCAGCCCGCGCGCCGTCAGGCCGCCGAACGCGCCGCCATCAACGCCCCCATGCAGGGCACGGCGGCAGACCTTATCAAGCGCGCCATGCTTGCCGTCTCCAACTGGTTGCAGGAAGAAAAACTCGCCACGCGCATGATTTTGCAGGTGCATGACGAACTCGTGCTGGAAGCGCCGCAAGCGGAAGTCGCCCGCGTGCGCGAAGCCCTGCCCGCGCTGATGGGCGGCGTCGCACAGCTTGCCGTGCCCTTGCTGGTCGACGTGGGCGAAGGGGAAAACTGGGACGAGGCGCATTGAATGCGCCGCCCATGAAAACGCAACCCATTCATTACAAACGAAAAAGCAAACAAGCAACGATGAACAGTCAAAACCAACCCCGCGCCGCGCGAACGTGCGCGCTGGTCTTCGCCCTTGCCCTGCTCGCGCTTGCCGTCTGGCTGTGGAAACAAGCGCAGCCGGTAGCGATGCCAGACTTGCAACTGGACGCCGGCGAACGGCTCGCCTGCGTTTCGTATTCGCCGTTTCACCTGCCCGGGCAAACGCCGCTGGACCCGCAGGCCTTCATCCCGCCCGAACAAATCCGCGCCGACCTCACCGCGCTGGCCGCGCGCACCGCCTGCGTGCGCATCTATTCCACCGACCAGGGGCTGGACGCCGTCTTGCCCGCCGCGCGCGAGCTGGGGCTGAAAGTCATCCTCGGCGCCTGGATTGGCATGGATGCGGCGACCAATGAACGCGCGCTGACGCGCGCCATTGAACTGGCCAACGCCAATGCCGACGTAGTCGACGTGCTGATGGTCGGCAACGAAGTGTTGCTGCGTCAGGAGCAAAGCGAAGAACAAATGATTGCCTGGCTCAAACGCGCCAAAGAAAGCAGCCGCGTGCCCGTCTCGTATGCCGACGTCTGGGAATTCTGGCGGCAACATCGCGCGCTGGCGCAATGGGTGGATGAAATTACGGTGCACATCCTGCCGTTTTGGGAAGACGACCCCGTGCCGATTGAATACGCCGTCGACCACGTCGGGCAAACCTTCGCCCGAATGCAGCGCGAATTTCCCGACAAACTCGTGCGCATTGGCGAGACCGGCTGGCCGGGCGCAGGGCGGCAGCGCCGTCAGGCCGTGCCCTCGCGCGTCAATCAGGCGCGCTTCGTGCGCGAATTTGTCGCCGCCGCACACGAACATGACTGGCGCTACAACTTCATCGAAGCCATCGACCAGCCGTGGAAACGGCAACTCGAAGGCACCGTGGGCGGGCACTGGGGCGTGCTGGACGCGCACTTGCAGCCCAAGTTTCCGCTCACCGGCGCGGTGCGTGAGCGCGATGCGCTCGCCCCGCCCGCACTGGCGGGCGTACTGATGGCCGCGCTGTGTCTGCTGTGTGCGGGACGGCGGGCGAGCGTCTGGCAGCGGCTGGCCGCCGTACTCAGCGGACTGTGTGCCGGCGCCATCGGCGTGCTCGTCTGGGAACACGCGCAACAGGCTTGGCGCGACGCGCTGGAATGGACGGCGCTGGGCGCGGCATCCTTGTGCGGTCTGGCGCTCGTGCCAGTCATGGCGCGCGTAATCGACAAAAACGTGCCCGCCTTCGCCCTGCGCCCATTGCAACCGTTGCCGACGGCGCTGCGGCTATTTTCCGCGCTGCGTCTGGCGGTGCTCTTCGCCGCCGCAGTCGCCGCGCTGCTGCTCGTTTTTGACCCGCGCTATCGTGACTTCCCCATCTGGCAATTCGCCGCCCCCGCGCTGACGCTCTTCGCCCTGCGGCTATCCGGCCAGCGCCTGCCTGCGGACGCCCTGCAAGAGCGCGCCTGCGCCCTGGTGCTGGCCGTGTGCACGGTGATTCGCTGGGCGATGGAACCGCAAAACGCCGAAGCCATCATGTGGCTCGTCACCGGCCTAGGCATGGCGACGGTGGCGCTGGAAAGACGAGAGAAGAAAACGGACTGAGGCGGTGCGTCAGGACACGGGCGGCGCGCCTTCTGGTTGTGGCGCGGCAGCGATTTGCGCCGCTCCCGGTGTTTGCTGTGCGGGCGGCAGATTGGGATAGATGTGGTGCAGCACGCCGTCATGCTCCACCACCACAGCGGTTCCCGTCTGCGCGGCCAGAAGGCGCGCGCTGTGCTGCGCGGAGCAACGCAGGCCAGGTGCCGCGCAAACTTGCGCTTTTGGCTTGCTGGATGGGTTTAGGATTCATCGTTCGCTTCACGTCGGGGGGCATGGGTGTTTTCCTCGTTCCCTCAACCCGCAAACGCGGCGCGCACGGCTTCGACGAGGGCGCTGAGGTGTTGGCGCACGAGGGGTTCTTCGCGGGCTTCGACCATGACGCGCAGCACGGGTTCGGTGCCGGAGGCGCGCAGCAGGATGCGGCCATCTTCGCCGAGGTCTTGCTCTGCCGCTTTGCAGGCGGCGGCGATGCCGGCGTGGTTTTGCCAGTCGAAACCGGCGGGCATGGGGACGTTTTCGAGCCGTTGCGGGAACAGGGTCAGCCCTTCGGCGGCTTCTTTCAGCGTTTGCCCACGGCGGCGCAGGGCGCTCAAAACCTGCAAGGCGGCGACGATGCCGTCGCCCGTGGTGTGCGCGTCCAGACAGATGATGTGGCCGGAATTTTCGCCGCCAAGCACCCAGCCGCGTTCCTGCATCCGTTCCAGTACGTAGCGGTCGCCTACCTTGGCGCGCTCAAATTTCATGCCCAGCCGCGTGATGGCTTGTTCAAAACCGAGGTTGCTCATC
>JAFSWK010000268.1 GCA_017444505.1 Rhodocyclaceae bacterium
AGTTTTTCCTGCCCGGTGGCGGCGTCCTGCGCGCGGAAGGCTTCCAGCCCCGCTTGCAGCAGTTCAATGCCGTCGGACAAGCGGTATTCACCCTCGCCCGGCGTTTCAATCTGCTGACCACTCAGAAAATCCGCAAACTGCGCGGCCATTTTGTCGGTCTGCGCCTCCAGACGTGCGTAATCCAGCGGCTCGGTTTCCAGCGCCACGCGCAGCAGCGCCAGCGTGGTTTCGATGCGCCCGTAATGCCCCATATCGACGTTGCGCACGCTGCGTTCATCGCGCGTCCAAGTGCTGTTGAGCACGCGGTATTGCTCTTTGAGCGCGGCCACGTCCGGCTGCGCGCGGTTTTCCGCCACCACTTGCTGCCAGCGTTCAAAGGCGGGCACGATGCGCCTTTTGAAGCGTGCCTTTTCCGCCTCCACGTCCAGCGGGTTCAGTTCGCGCTCCCATGCCATCAGCGCGGTGGAAAGCGCGGTGAGCTGTTCAAACTGCGGCTGCTCTCGCGCCACCTGCAAGGCATCCGCCACCGCCCGGGCGGTGGCCTAATCGCGCCCGGGCAGCGTTTGAAAGTCTGCGTGGACGGCTTCGACTTGCTGGCGCGCCTGCGCTTCATCGCCCGCCTTGGCTGCCCCCATGGCGTCAGAAATCTGCACAAACAACGGGCTGAGATTGGGCTTTTGCGCCTCTTGCGCGCCAGCGGCCAGCGGCCAGAGCAGCGCGCACATCAGTGCCAGCAAACAGCAACGAAGCCAGGCCAGCGGCAAAACCATGTTTTTCATGCTCACGCCCCCAGCAAACGCTGCCCGAGATACTCGCCTTCGCGCACGCCCGGGAAACAGGCGAAAAGGCCGCTGCCCACGTGCGTGATGTATTCATTGAGGCGGTCTACGTTGCCAAGTGCGCTCTGAATGTCGATGAATTGCTGCGGGCTTTTCTGGTAGCACAAAAACAGCAGGCCGCTGTCAAACTGCCCCGTGCGCGGATGAATGCCGTCCGACCAGGAATAGGCGCGACGCAACATCTGGCGACCCGTGGCATTGGCCAGCGCAGAATGCGAATCTTCGGAAATCACCGCCTGACCGCGCGCATCCTTGCGGCTCAAATCCAGCGGCTCAAATTCATCCTTGCCGTAGCCCATCGGCGCACCCGTGGCGCGGTCACGGCCAAAGGTGCGCACCTGTTCGCGGTAGCTGGTGCGGTCCCAGGTTTCCAGGTGCATGGCAATCTTGCGCACAATCAGATAAGTGCCGCCGCGCAGCCAGTCCGGCTCACTGACCCACAGCCATTTTTCCGGTTCTTTGAGCGTATTCGCGTTGGCCGTGCCATCCTTGAAACCAAACAGATTGCGCGGCGTGTCGCTGGCGCGGTCGGCAGAAATAAAGCCTGCCTGACTCCATTTCATCGTCACATTCGCGCGCGCCACGCGCACCAGTTGCCGCACGGCGTGAAAGGCCACCTGCGCATCGTTGGCGCAGGACTGGATGCAGATGTCGCCACCCGTCCATTCCGGGCGAAGCTGGTCGCGTGCGAACAGCGGCAAATCCTGAAACTCTTTCGGCGCACGCTTTTGCAAGCCCAGTTTCTTCAAGAAAGACGGCGAGATGCCAAACGTCAGCGTCAGCCCGTAGGCGGAAAGGTCATCGGCTTCGCCAGTGTCAATCGGCGGCACAAACTGGTTCTCGCCATACGGGCGCACATTGCGCCCCTGCGTCAATTGCGCCGCATAGCTCGTCCAGGTCTGGAAGACTTCGCGCATCACGTTCAGCTCTTCCACTGCCAAATCCATGACCAAAAAATAAACGTAACTTTGCTGCGGCGTCAGGATGCCCTGCTGACGTTCGCCGTAAAACGGATATTGCACATCGGCCAGACAATGCTTGCCGCCCGTGCTGGCTGCCGCCATACCCGGCACACCTGCCAGCGCGCCGCCCAGCAAACAACCGGCTTGTTTCAGAAACTGACGCCGCGTCGCGCCGCCAGAAGCCTGCATCATCATCCTGTCTCGCAAATTCATCGCCCAATACCCCGTCAAAAACCCAAAAACCACCGCCGCTGCACGCCAGTCGGCGGTGGTCTTTTCATGCGCATTCCAGCACACGCAAACCAAAACGGCTTACGGCGCCAGAAGCACGCCCATTTGCGCCAGCGGCTCGCCCAGCTTGTTGACCGCCTCGGCCAACTGGCGGGTGTCCGCCTCGCTCAAATCGGTGTAGGGCTTGTAGTCCTGCTCGCCCACCTTGTAGCGGTCGAGCAAGGCGTTGACGGCGGCAAAGCGCTGTTCCAGCGTCTGCACCAGCTTGGCGTCTTTCTCTTTCAGCTTGGGCTTGAGCAGCTCAAAGATTTTCTCGGCGCCTTCAATGTTGGCGCGAAAATCGTACAAATCGGTGCGCGAAAATATTTCTTCCTCGCCGGTGATTTTGGTGGTGGAAACCTCGTTGAGCAAATCCACCGCACCTTGCACCATCAGCTCGCCGGTCACCTCCACAGTGGGCACCTTCGCGCGCAGCTCCTTGATGTCATCGAGCAGTTTTTTCGCCGTCTCCTCCGTGCCCTTCGTCGTGTTTTGCGTCCACAGAATTTTTTCGATTTTGTGGAAGCCCATCCAAATCTGGTCTTTTTCCAAATCGGCCTCGCGCGCGTCGATGCGCGGGTCCAGGTCGCCAAAGCTCTCGGCAATCGGCTCGGAGCGTTCGTAATACATGCGAATCCGCGGATACAAACGCTTCGCCTCCGCCACATTGCCCGCCCTCAGCGCCTCGGCAAACTGGCGCGTGCCTTTTTCCAGCTCGTCAATCTGGCCGATGACAAACTCCCGATAGGCGCGGGTCTCTGCGGAAAGGTCCACCGCCGCCATCGCTGGCGCGGAAAACGCCATCATGGCAGACACCCCGACGGCCAGCGCCAGCTTGTTGAACGTGTGCATACAGTCACCTCCTGAAACATGCAAACAAGAATCGCTCTCAACGAGCTGCGCGAACATTATCCTGAACAAGAATTATTGTCAACAACACAGTGGCGCACCCGCCCCCATGCGAAACCGCCCACGTTGCACTGCTGGTTCCTTTGTTGCGGCGGATGGTTACGCGCCCGCGGCGTATCCATCGCGGCCTGTTATGGGCATCGGTTTATTTTGTGACCGTTTCGGGGCAAAAATTTTCCCCACGTCGCCTTCGGCTCCGACCCCGTAAAACAAAGCAGTGACGAGGGGCAGATTCATCCAGCCCAAAACGGTTGAGAACACGCAAGGCACGTAAATGGGC
>JAFSWK010000269.1 GCA_017444505.1 Rhodocyclaceae bacterium
CATCTCCGGCCAGAGTTTTTCCGCGACGAGGTCGGAACCGTCGTTGGAAAGGTGGCCTAGGTCGCGGTGAAGCAACTTTCCGTCTTTCATTGCCCAACAACGTGCGTCATCACATAGTACGGAAGTTGGATCAAATACCCGTACTTGCGGGAATTCGGCCAGTACGGCTTCGACGGCGGCGCGGAAGCGGCCGTAGTCCCTCAGGTAGTGGCTGCGTTTGTCGGTGCAGACAGCCTGGGCGGGTGGAAAGAAGCGGCGGCCAATGCAGTCGCGCGGATGAAATTCCAGCGACCCGGTATTGGGCAGAACAAAAACAATGTGCTTGCCACGGGCGAGCAGGTCAGAGAAGGTGCGGCGCAGGTTGTCCTGAATGATGCGGGCGTAGGCTGCATCGCTGTGTTCAGGGGGCGCTTCGTGCAGGAAGGTGGCGTGGTGCATGACCGGCCAGTAAGGAATACTGGTCAGAACCACGGTTTTGACCGAAGGCGTATCCCGCGCCAGTGCCAGCGCCTTGTCGGTGACCTGTCGGCAAAGATGGTCATCGCGCTGCGCGATGGTGAAGCCAAGAAACGCAGCGCAGCGGCCATGATTGAGCGCCAGCACGCCCACGCCGTGCTGCTGCGCGAGCTTGTTCAGACCGGGGAAAAAATGCCAGGCGGTGGAATCACCCATCAGCATGATGGCGGGATCGGGCTGGTTCGGCGTGATGCGGCAGAATTCCGCCTGAAAATCGTCGGTGAAAAAACGCTGTTTGCAAACATCATCGCGCACATTCTGCTCGCCGCCCCAGCCCAGTTGGCTGCTCAGATGCAAGGGCGCGACGGCGCGGTCAGGAAAGCCCTCCATGCGGTAGGTGAGATAACCGGCGCAGCCCAGTGCTGCTACTACGACCGCCAGCGCAACCGCCTTGACCTTGCCATGCCCGCCGAAGCGCAGCGGGCGCTCGATGAAGCGCCAGGTCAGCGTTGCCAGCACGATGGCCGCGAGTACGGCGGCGATGCGCCAACTTCGCGCAGGCGTGCCGCCTTCGATGACGCGGGCGAAGGCCAGCAGCGGCCAGTGCCACAGATACAGCGGAAAACTAATCAAGCCAAAGAACACCGCCACGCGGTTTGAGAGCAGCACACGGTTTAACCACGCTCGTTGCCCCGCCGCGATGAGCAAAAACGCCCCGACCACGGGCACTGCCGCCCACGCGCCGGGAAAGGGCGTGGCTTTGGTGATTTTCCAGAAACCGATTGCCAGCAGAACAAAACCGGCGAAAGAGAGCACGTTCTCCAGCGTGCGCCCATCGTTGACGGGCGCTTCGCGGTAAATCAGCCGCGCCAGCAGGCGGTCGCATGTGCGGCGCAAGTTCTCTGCCACACTGCTTCGATGCACGACCAGCCACGCTAGCAGGCTACCGGCGAGTAACTCCCAAAAGCGTGTATGCGGCGCGTAAAACGTCGCGACGGGGTTGCGGTCGATGCGGTACAGATTGGCGGCAAACGATGCTACCAGCAGCAACGCGATGACGGTTAGCAGGTTGAATTTTCGCTTCCACACCAGCCACAACACCAGCGGCCAGATGAGGTAAAACTGTTCCTCAATGCCCAGACTCCACAAATGCAGCAGCGGTTTCAGTTCGGAAGCGGTATCGAAATACCCGCTCTCCTTCCATAACACGAGATTGGCAACGAAACCCGCACCGCCAGCCATGTGCTTGCCCAGTTGTCGGAATTCATCGGCAAACAGGCTGTACCAGCCAAAGGCAAATGACGCCGCCAGCACCACGGCCAGCGCCGGAAAGATGCGCCGGATGCGGCGCATGTAGAAGGTCGTGAAGCTGAACGTATCGCGCGCCAGATTTTCCAGCAGGATGGTGGAAATCAGATAGCCCGAGATGACGAAGAAAATATCCACGCCCACGAACCCGCCCGGCATCCAGCGCGGAAAGGCATGAAAGGCGACCACCGCCAGCACCGCCACCGCGCGCAACCCGTCAATGTCGGGGCGGTATTTGGGGTGCGAGAGGACATCTTGCGCCGTTTCCGTGGATTTTGCGGGGATTGTCATAAGAATGACGAGGCGAGAAGGGGAAAAAATACGCGCGCCAAGTGGCGCGCGGGCAGACGGGATGGGTTTGGCGGCGTCCCTTAGTTGATTTTGCCCAGTTCCTGTTGCAAGGCGTCGACGTTGCGCTGGTGCTGGTTGACCTGCTCTTCGAGCTGTTGCAACTGTTCTTGTGAGACGCTGTCCGGCTGGGTTTTGTTGCTTTCCTGCGCCTTGGCCAGTTCGTTTTTGGCGGCGGACAGTTTGCGGGTTTCTTCGTCCATTTCGCTTTGCAGCGTTTCCCGACGCCCTTGGTCGCGCACGCGCTGCTCTTCACCGGAGACGCGCGGGAAAGTCGACGGAGAAGAAACCGAACCGCCGCCACTGCGCCCGCCACGGAAG
>JAFSWK010000270.1 GCA_017444505.1 Rhodocyclaceae bacterium
GTGATTGCGCGCTATGCCGGTGCTGACCCCGAATCGGTGACGCTGCACCGCCTCGGCTCCGGACAATGGGAAAAGGCGCGGCGGCGCGCGGCGCAAAAGGCGCACGACACCGCCGCCGAATTGCTCGCGCTGTACGCCAAACGCGCGGCGCGGCAAGGTCATGCGTTTCATTGCGAAGCGGCGGCCCTGGAGCATTTCGCCGCCGGTTTCGGCTTTGAAACTACGGCAGATCAGCAAACCGCCATTGACGCCGTGCTGGAAGACTTGCGCTCGCCGCGCCCGATGGACCGTCTGGTCTGCGGCGACGTCGGTTTTGGCAAAACCGAAGTGGCGCTGCGCGCGGCCTTTGTCGCCGTTGCCGACGGCAAACAGGTAGCACTGCTCGCGCCCACCACGCTGCTCACCGAACAGCACTGGCGCACCTTCACCGACCGCTTTGCCGATTTTCCCGTCACCGTGGCCGAGCTTTCGCGCTTTCGCAGCGCCCGCGAACAGGCGCAGGTGCTGGCCGATGCTGCCGAAGGCAAGGTCGACATCCTGATTGGCACGCACCGCCTGCTGCAAAAAGACGTGCGCTTTGCCCGTCTCGGGCTGGTCATCATTGACGAAGAACACCGCTTTGGCGTGCGGCAAAAAGAAAACCTCAAAGCCCTGCGCGCCAGCGTGGACGTGCTCACGCTCACCGCCACGCCGATACCGCGCACGCTTGGGCTGGCGCTGGAAGGGCTGCGCGAATTTTCCGTCATCGCCACCGCGCCGCAAAAGCGTCTGGCCATCAAAACTTTTGTCCAGCCCTGGTCGCGCGCGCTGGTGCGCGAAGCCGTGCTGCGCGAATTTCGCCGTGGCGGGCAAGTCTATTATTTGCACAACGACGTCGCCAGCATCGAGCACAAACGCGAAATGCTGGCCGAACTCTTGCCCGAAGCGCGCATACTCGTCGGCCACGGACAAATGGCCGAACGCGAACTGGAACAGGTTATGAACGACTTTACCCACCAGCGCGCCAATCTTTTGCTGTGCACGACGATTATCGAAACCGGCATCGACATCCCCACCGCCAACACCATCCTCATCGACCGCGCCGACCGCTTTGGTCTGGCGCAACTGCACCAGCTACGCGGGCGCGTCGGGCGCAGCCACCACCAAGCCTACGCCTACCTCTTCACCGACCGCGACGCCAAACCCACCGCGCAAGCGCAAAAACGGCTGGAAGCCATCGCCGCCATGGAAGAACTCGGCTCCGGTTTTTATCTCGCCATGCACGATCTGGAAATTCGCGGCGCAGGGGAAATTCTCGGCGAACACCAATCGGGCGAAATTGGCCAGATTGGGTTTTCGCTATATAGCGAAATGCTCTCTCGCGCCGTAAAAGCACTGCGCAAGGGCGAGACGCCCCGGCTGGAAGAACCCTTTGATGCGCTCACCGAAATTCGCCTCGGCGAACCTGCGCTCTTGCCTGCCGACTATTGTCCGGACGTAGAAGAACGGCTCACGCTCTACAAACGTCTGGCCGACTGCGACAGCGTCGAGGCCATTGACGCGCTCTACGAAGAATTTATTGACCGCTTTGGCCTCTTGCCGCCGCCCGCCCGCACGCTACTGGAAACGCACCGCCTGCGGCTCATTTGCGAGCGCGTGCAACTGGCCAAAGTCGACGCCACGTCCACCCGCATCCGCCTCGAATTTGCCCAAAACGCCCCCGTCGACCCCGCCGCCGTACTCGTGCTCATTCAACAAAACCCGCGCACGCATAAGCTGGAAACCCCCACCCGCATCGCCCAGACCGGCGATTTCCCCGACATCCCCACCCGCCTGCACGCCATCCACACACTGCTGCAACAAGTGCTGGAAACCCACACGCTGCCGCAGCCTTGAAGCCGATCAGCAGAGCAACAGAAACATCCCCGCCATCACGCACACCCACAGCACCCAGAACGTACAGAACAAAGAATGCTCCCGCATCCACGCCCTGAGCGCCGCATGGGGCAGAAGCGCACCGCAGGCGGGCGGAACAATCACGGACAGATACAAGCCCCACAAAATCTGCCATAGATCACCCGCGCGGCAAGCCGAATTCGACTTTGCGGACAACAGCCCCATCAAGCCGAGCAGCGCGGGCAACACCAGCAATGTGCGCAGCCACTCCCCGCCCTCACTAGAAGGCGTATTCTCTGCCTGCGCGGAGCGGGGCGCAGTTTTTGCCGACGTAGAGGCGGCAGCGGTATCAATAGGCGGTGTCGTCATGTTTTGGCAAGAAGCGTGCAAATTATCCAGAATGCAAGAAAAACAAAATCGCCAATTCAAACATGGCGATTTACTTCTGAGCCAAGCCGCTCAAATTCGCGTAGCTGGCTTCTGCCAGATAAATGTATTCCTTGACGATGTTTGCAGCAGAACGGTTCATTTCGATCATCCTTGGCTAGTGAATGTACCCTTTTGACAAATGAAATCTGATATTGTCAATCTCATTGGAACAGCGATATATGTTGTTTGCCCAAAACTTGAGACCCATTGCGTTATCAAAAACTGCGTCGAACGACTCGGATCTGAACAGCGGTACCCGGTGTTCAACATCATAATGCAGATAGCTTACGTATGCAATATGACGCGGATATTCTTTTCTGTGCCACTCGCTTGCTACAATTATTTTGCCATGCTTACCTGCCATGGCTTCGTTAGATGCAGTGAATTTTCTTCCATCAAGCGATATGATTTTCCCGATAACGTATGGTCCGTTGACCTCATCTCTCA
>JAFSWK010000271.1 GCA_017444505.1 Rhodocyclaceae bacterium
GCCACTGGCGCGAGCACGAAGAGACGCTGCATTTTCTAGCCAAGGTGGAAACCCACAATCACCCCACGGCGATTTCGCCCTTCGCGGGCGCGGCCACTGGCGCGGGCGGCGAAATCCGCGATGAAGGTGCCACGGGGCGCGGCTCCAAACCCAAGGCGGGGCTGACCGGCTTTTCCGTCTCCGACCTCAACCTGCCCGCGCTGCCGCAGCCGTGGGAATACCGGCAAGCGCCGCCGTCGCACATGGCCAGCGCCTTGCAAATCATGGTAGATGGCCCGCTGGGCGGCGCAGCGTTCAACAACGAATTTGGCCGCCCGAACCTTGCCGGCTATTTCCGCACCTACTCGCAGGAAGTCATGCAAGAGATGCGCGGCTATCACAAGCCCATCATGATTGCTGGCGGGCTGGGCAACATTGCCGCCAGCCAGTCGCACAAAAGCGATTTCCCTGCCGGTACGCTGCTGGTGCAACTGGGCGGCCCCGGGATGCTCATCGGGCTGGGCGGCGGCGCGGCGTCCAGCATGAGCGCGGGGGAAAACGCCGCCGAGCTGGATTTTGCTTCCGTGCAGCGCGGCAATCCGGAAATCCAGCGCCGCGCGCAGGAAGTCATCGACGCCTGCTGGCGTCAGGGTGCGGGCAATCCCATCCTCTCGATTCACGACGTGGGCGCGGGCGGCCTGTCCAACGCCATGCCGGAACTGGCGGACGCTGCTGGACTGGGGGCGCATTTTGAACTGCGCGAAGTGCCCAGCGAAGAACCCGGCATGAGTCCGCGCGAAATCTGGAGCAACGAAGCGCAAGAACGTTACGTGCTGGCCATTGCCCCCGAGCGGCTGGAAGACTTCCGCGCCCTGTGCGCGCGCGAGCGTTGCCCGTTTGCCGTACTCGGCGAAGCCACGGACGATGGCCGCCTGCTGGTCACCGACCGTCATTTCCAGAACGCCCCCGTCGACTTGCCCATGCAAACCCTGCTGGGCAAACCGCCGAAAATGACGCGCCGCGTGGAACGGCGCGCCGTGCACCTGCCGCCTTTTGATGCGGCGGGCATTTTGCTGGATGAAGCCGCGCGCCGCGTGCTGCATCTGCCTGCGGTGGCCAGCAAGAGTTTTCTGATAACGATTGGCGACCGCAGCGTGGGTGGGCTGGTGGCGCGTGACCAGATGATTGGTCACGACCAGTTGCCGGTTTCCGACGTTGCGGTGACGGCCACGACGTTTTCCGCTTTCACGGGCGAAGCCTTCGCCGTGGGCGAGCGCACGCCGCTGGCCTCCCTCAACGCCGCCGCCGCCAGCCGCATGGCGATTGCCGAGGCGATTACCAATCTGGCTGCGGCGGATATTGCCTCGCTGCGCAACATCAAACTTTCCGCCAACTGGATGGCCGCCTGCGGTCATCGCGGCGAGGACGCGCGGCTGTACGAGGCGGTGCAGGCGGCCAGCGAATTTTGCGTCGCCTGCGGGCTGGCGATTCCGGTCGGCAAGGATTCGCTGTCGATGAAAACCCGCTGGCAGGATGAAGCGGGCGAAGCGCGTGAAGTCGTCTCGCCGGTCTCCCTGATCGTCACCGCCTTTGGCCCCGTGCGCGATATTCGCGCCACGCTCACGCCAGAGCTGCAAATACTGGAAAACGAAGCCACCGAACTGTGGCTGATTGATTTGGGCGAAGGCAAAAACCGCCTCGGCGGCTCCGCCCTGGCGCAAGTCTTTGGGCAGACGGGCGAACATGTGCCGGACATTGCGCCGGAAAAACTCGTCGCCTTTTTCCACGCCATCACCCGCCTGCGCGAAGCCGGTCTTTTGCTCGCCTATCACGACCGCAGCGACGGCGGCCTCTTCGCCACCCTGTGCGAAATGGCCTTTGCCGGACATTGCGGGCTTTCCGTGATGCTCGATACGGTCTGCTACGACGAATACATGAACGACGTGGACGGCCTCGAAAAACAGCCCGACATGCTGCAAGGCCGTTTCGACGAACACTTGCTGGGCGGGCTGTTCAGCGAAGAAGCGGGCGCGGTCATCCAGATTCGCCAGTCCGAGCGCGCGCGTGTGCGCGAAATTCTCACCCAGGCCGGACTGGTCTTTCATTACGTGGGCGAGCCGAACACGCTGGACGAAATCCGCTTCTGGCGCAACGCCAAAAAAGTGTTCGCCGCCCCGCGCACGCAATTGCTGCAAGCGTGGTCAGAAACCAGCCACCACATCGCGCTGCTGCGCGACGACCAGGACTGCGCCCGCGAAGCGTTCGCGGCGCTGGCCGACGCGCAAGATTGCGGCCTGCTCGCCGCCCGTTGCGAATACGCGCAACACCTGCACGAATTTGTCGCCCCGGCGGTTCATACCGGCGCGCGCCCGCAAGTGGCCATCTTGCGCGAACAAGGCGTCAATTCCCAGGCCGAAATGGCCGCCGCCTTTGCCTGCGCCGGTTTTGACCCCATCGACGTGCACATGAGCGA
>JAFSWK010000272.1 GCA_017444505.1 Rhodocyclaceae bacterium
GGAGGAAGAGCTTTTCAAAATACGGCTGCGGGCTGTTGGCGGACTGGGCTTCGGCAAGGTCACTCATGGTGCGGTACTCCAGCAGAAAAAAATGGACGGAAAAAAGGCTGGCGCGGCGTCAGTCACCGCGCAGCAGTTCGTTGATGGCAGTCTTGGCGCGGGTTTGCGCGTCGACCTTTTTGACGATGACGGCGCAATACAGGCTGTATTTGCCGTCCGCCGAGGGCAGGCTGCCGGGCACGACCACCGCGCCGGAAGGTACGCGGCCATAGTGGATTTCGCCCGTTTCGCGGTCGTAAATGCGGGTGCTGCGGCCAATATAGACGCCCATGGAAATGACGGCGTTTTCTTCGACGATGACGCCTTCGACAATCTCCGAACGCGCGCCCACGAAAACATTGTCTTCAATAATCACGGGGCCGGCCTGCAAAGGCTCCAGCACGCCGCCAAGACCCACACCGCCCGAGAGATGGACGTTTTTGCCCACCTGCGCGCAGGAACCGACGGTCGCCCAAGTGTCGACCATCGTGCCTTCATCCACATACGCGCCGATGTTGACGTAAGAGGGCATCAGCACGACGTTGCGGCCAATGAAGCTGCCCCGGCGGGCAGCCGCAGGCGGTACGACGCGAAAGCCGCCGCGCTCAAAGTCTTCCGCGCTGTAGCTGGCGAATTTGGAAGGCACCTTGTCGAAATAGCGCAAATCGCCCGCGTCCATGGGCACGTTGTTTTGCAGGCGGAAGGAAAGCAGCACGGCTTTTTTAATCCACTGATTGACCTGCCATTGGCCGTCTTTCTTTTCGGCCACGCGCAACTGGCCGCTATCGAGTTCGCCCAATACGGCTTCCACAGCTTCGCGCACGGCGGCGGGTGCCTGGGCGGGAGAGAGTTCTGCGCGCTTTTCAAAAGCGTCTTCAATGGTTTGTTGCAGAGGGTGCATGTTGTGTGAAATCCTGTTTTGAAAAGAAAAAAGAGAGAAAAAACTCAGGCACCGGAGCGGTTTTTGCAAAATTGCGCGATACGCTCGGCAGCCTCTACGCATTGCGCGACATCGGCGACCAGCGAAATGCGCACGCGCCCCGCGCCGGGATTGCCTTCGGGCGTGTCGCGCGCAAGCAGGCTGCCGGGCAAAATGGTGACATTATAAGCCGCGTACAGGTCGCGGGCGAAGGCGCGGTCGCAGCCGGGCACGCCCGCCCACAGGTAAAAACCGGCCTCTGGCGCGCGCACGTCCAGCCAGGGCGAAAGAATGGGCACGACCCGCGCAAACTTTTCCCGGTACAGACGGCGGTTTTCGATAACGTGCGTTTCATCGCGCCAGGCGGCAATCGAAGCGGCCTGCGTGGTCGGACTCATGGCGCAGCCGTGGTAGGTGCGATAGCGCAAAAACTTGCGCAAAATTTCAGCATCCCCGGCAACAAAGCCCGAACGCAGCCCCGGCACGTTGGAGCGCTTGGAGAGGCTGGAAAATACCACCAGATTGCGAAAGTCCGTGCGCCCGGCGCGCGCAGCGGCCTGCAATGCGCCCACCGGCGGCGCGTCTTCATCCGGATAGATTTCGGAATAGCATTCGTCGGAAGCGATGACGAAATCGTGACGGTCGGCCAGCGCGAACAGCACTTCCCATTCTTCCTGCGTAATCACGCGCCCAGTGGGGTTGTTGGGCGAGCAGGCGTAAAGAAGCTGCACGCGGTCCAATGCTTCGGCGGGCAGCTCTGCCACCTGCATGGCATAGCCGTTGTCCGCTGTGAGATTGACAAACAGCGGCTGCGCCCCGGCCAGCAGGGCGGCACCTTCGTAGATTTGATAAAACGGATTCGGGCACAGCACGCGCGCATCCGGCTGCTGGCCGTCGATGACACACTGCGCGAAAGCAAACAACGCCTCGCGCGAACCATTGACCGGCAAAATCTGACTGGCCGTGTCGAGTTCAACGCCGTAGCGCTGGCGATTCCACAGCGCAATGGCGCAGCGCAGCTCCAGCGTGCCGACCGTGGTGGGATAGATGGCCAGCCCCGCGAGGTGACCGGCCAGCGCCTCGCACACGCAGGCGGGCGTGGCATGTTGCGGCTCGCCAATCGAAAGCCGGATGGCGGACAGCGCCGCAGGCGCATCGGCGCTGGCAAGCAGCGCTTCCAGTTTTTCAAACGGATAGGGTTGCGTAAGCTCCAGTCTGGGATTCATGGTGCAGGCTCCATGCTTGCGGCGGGCGGTTCGGTATCGTGGCCGGAAGTTTCCGGCGCGAACGCTTCGGGCGGCAGCGCTTCGTGTGGCACATCCGGCGCGCCTTCTGCCAGCGCGTCTTCTTCCGGAATGGGCGCGCCGGAAAGGTGTACGTCTTCATCGACCAGCGGCGGCTGCCATTGTGTCGTGGCGGCCACGCAGTCGCGCACCAGATTCGGACCGCGAAAGACCAGGCCGCTGTAAATTTGTACCAGAGAAGCACCGGCTTCGAGCTTGGCGCGCGCTTCTTCGCCGCTCATGATGCCGCCGGCGGCGATGATGGGCACTTCGCCGCCCAGCAGCGCGGCAAACTGGCGGACGATGTCGGTCGACATCGCAAAGAGCGGCGCGCCGGAAAGGCCGCCTTGCTGCTCGGCACCCGCTTCGCCCGCGACGCCTTCGCGCGAAATGGTGGTATTGGTGGCAATCAGCGCATCAATGCGGTGGCGGCGCACGGCATCCGCAATGCCTTGCACTTGCACCGGCTTCAGGTCTGGCGCAATTTTCAGCGCCAGCGGCACGCGCCGTCCGTGGCGCTCGGCCAGTTCTTCGCGGCGCAGGATGAGCGCGGAAAGCAGCGTTTCCAGCGCTTCATCACTTTGCAGCGTGCGCAGGTTTTCGGTGTTCGGAGAAGAAATGTTCACCGTGATGTAGCTGGCGCGCGGATAGACGGCTTCCATCGCCAGCAGATAATCGCCGGTGGCCGCCTCGATGGGGGTGTCGAAATTCTTGCCGATGTTGATACCCAGAATGCCGTCATAGCGCGCCGCGCGGCAGTTGGCGAGCAGTTTTTCCACGCCATCATTGTTAAAACCCATGCGGTTGATGATGGCTTCTTGCTGCGGCAGGCGAAACAGGCGCGGACGCGGATTGCCCGGCTGCGGGCGCGGCGTGACCGTGCCGATTTCCAGAAAACCGAAGCCCCAGCGCGCCAGCGCGTCGATGACTTCGCCATTTTTGTCCAGCCCGGCGGCCAGCCCCACGCGGTTGGGAAAGTGCAAGCCCATCACCTCGACCGGCTGCGGCGCGGGGGTGACGGGCGCGGGCGCGGGCAGCCAGTCGCCAAACAGGTGCAACAGACGCAGGGAAAGCCGGTGGGCAGTCTCGGCGTCCAGCGAAAAGAGCAGGGGACGAATCAGGTGGTAAGGCATAGCGGAGGGGTGTCGTGCCAGCGTCTGGCGTGAAAGTATTGCAGGGCGGAAAAGCGATTTTTGTACGCCATCTTCGGACAGTTGGCAATCCAGTAGCCCAGATAGAGGTAAGGCAAACCCCGCTGACGGCACAGCGCAATCTGGCGCAGAATGCCCCAGGTGCCCAGGCTGTCCTGCGCGCGGTCGGGGTCAAAGAACGTATAGACGGCAGACAGGCCAGTGTCGGCCACATCCATCAGCATCACCAGCCGCAGCGTGCCGTCTTCGTCGCGCGCTTCCAGCAAGCGGCTGTCGGCGTTGGTTTCCCGGATGAACTGCGCGTATTGTGCCGGGCTATCCTGATCCATGCCGCCGTCGTGGTGACGGGCGCGCTGGTAGCGCAAAAACAGCGCATATTGTTCGTCGCTGGGCTGGCGTGAGACCTCGCACAAATCCAGATGCGCGTTGCGTGCCCAGATGCGCCGCTGCGAGCGGCTGGGCGCAAAGTGTGCCACCGCCACGCGCACCGGCACGCAGGCGCGGCAATCGTGGCACCATGGGCGGTAGATGAATTGTCCGCTGCGCCGGAAGCCGTGGTTCAGCAATTGCGCGTGCATGGCTGTGGAAACCGGCCCGGTGAGCGCCACCACTTGTGAGCGCGCCCGCCGCCCCGGCAGATAGGAACACGGGTGCGGTGCGGTGGCGTAGAGCGGCAGGAAGGAAGAGGCGAGGGTATGCAGCATGGTTCTGGCGCGCATCATACCGTGTCAATGTACCGGGCGAGCAAGGCGGCAAACTGCGCGCGCGCAATTTCTTCCGCGCCCAATGAAACCAGATGCTCGGTGCGCGCCTGACAATCAATCACCACAATCCCCTCAGCGCGCGCGTGTTCCACCAGCTGCGCCAGCGCCGCTTTCGATGCGTTGCTGACATGGCTGAACATGGATTCGCCAAAAAACACCCGTCCCAGCCGCAGCCCGTAGAGGCCGCCCACCAACCGCCCGTCCTGCCACGCCTCAAAGCTGTGCGCAAAACCCAGCGCGTGCATTTCGCAATACGCCGCCTGCATTTGCGGCGTAATCCACGTGCCATTCTGCCCGGGGCGCGGCGTATGCGCGCAATGCGCGATGACCTGATCGAACGCCGTATCCTGCCGCAGCGAAAACACGCCCTGTTTGAGCACGCGGGCAAGCGAACGATGGCAGCGGAAGTGTTCAGGAAACAAAACCAGACGCGGGTCAGGCGACCACCACAAAATCGGCTGATCCCCTGAAAACCACGGAAAAATCCCGCGCCGATAGGCCGCCAGCAACCACGCAGGAGACAACGCCCCGCCCGCAGCAAGCAAGCCATTGGCCCCGTCGGCCTCGGTCAGCGCCGCCTCCAGAGGCGGAAACTCGGGCGCACCGTGCGGGTCAAGCCAGATGATTGCGCCCATCGCCACTTCGCCCGTTCGGGTTCCTGTTGTCTTGCGCAAACCGGCGCATGTTCCGTTTTCTCCTCTGTATGCGTGTTTCAGGCCGCATTATCGCTGTTTGCGCGCGCGCGCTGCGTTCATGCGTGCGATTCGCGCACGGCGCGGGGCGGGGGGAGTTTGGCGGCGGCGAAGGCACTGAGCAGTAGCGGGGGAAGGTAGGTGAGCGGAAAGCACAGCAGCAAGATGGCAACCACAGCGAGCGGTTTGCGCAAAATGCGGGCGTAGAGGGCGGCAGTGAGGATGGCGACGGCGAAATTGCCGTCCATGCCGACGATTTGCGCGAAGGCGTAGCCGAGCGCGGCACTGGAAAAAATCAGCGGGAAAATGGCGCCGCCGCGCCAGCCCAGTTCAATGCACAGACTGACCAGTACGAGCTTGACGGCGGCGATGAGGACAAGCTGCGCGGGCGGCAGGGTGTGCCAGACATTCATGAGTTCGCGCATTTGCTGTTCGCCCGAAAAGATGGTCTGCGGCAGCCAGCAGGCGCAGAGGGCGACCGCCATCCCTGCCAGCAGGGTGCGCAGCAGGATGCGGGCGGCGAGCTGGCGCGCCAGCCGTTGCGCCAGATGCTGCACGCTGCGGTAAAAAGCGGCGCTCACAATGCCGATGGCCAGCAGCGGTACAAACCATTGCCATTGCGCCCAGCCGATGGCGTGATGGGCGTCGAAACGGGGCAGACCCACATGCACGGCAAATACGCGCCCGAGCAGGTAGAAGGCGGCAAAGGCGCCCAGCACGCCGGCGCAGTAGAGCAGGATGCGGGTGCGTTTGCTGGCCAGTTGCTGCCGCCAGCCGCCCGCGCCTGCGTCGGGTTCGAGGTTGTGCACGATGCCGAAAAACGGCGCTTGAAAAATGACGCCCAGCGTGGCGACAAAACCGGCTTCGGTGAGCGCGGCGACTTGCTCGCCCTTGCAGCGCAGGTGTGCGCCAATCCAGTAGCACAGCCCGGCGACCAGCCCGGAAAGTCCGGCTTCGGGGCCGACTGCGCCACCAAAGACCAGCGGCAGGACGGCGGCGATGGCGATGATGTGCAGGCGGTCGCAGGGATACGTGCCTTCGCGCCGGATGCGGGCGATGACTTCTTCCATGTTTTCGGGCAGCACGCCGTGGCGACGCTGCCAGAGGCCAATCAGCGCGCCGCCGCTCAGACAGAGCAAGAGGGCGTAGCCCTGAAAGGCGGCGCTGTGTGGCGCGATGCCCAGCGCGGCGGGCAGGTCTTGCCACAAGACATCCGTGCCGACATGAATAAGCCGCAAAACCAGCCAGACCACGACGCCCGCGAATACGCCCAGGCATAGGGAGAGCAGGGCGAGCAGCCCCAGATTGCCGAGGCGGGCGGGCGTTTGTCCGGATGGCGCGGGTGTCGTCATTGCGTGCCCCGAATTCAGGCTCGCGTGTTGTGAGCCAGTTCGACATGTTTTCCGCCCCGCTCGTATTGATAGGCGAGCCGGGCGGTTTTTCCTTCCTCGAATTGCACGGGCGGACAAAGTGCCCGGTCGTGCACGATGTATTCGCTCGTCCCGACCTTTTGCAGGATGTGATGCTTCGTTACTGCAAGCACGAATCCGGCGTAGCTTTTGCCGTGGTATCAGGAAAGATTCGGGCGATGACGCCGTCGACCTGCGCCGTGACCGGCAGCCCGTGCGCGTGCGCTTCGGTGATGGCTTGGCGCGTGGCTTCACACATCAGTTCGTTCGCACGTTCCCAGCCGATTTCATCAAATAATGACTTTGCCATTTCGTGCTCCTTCGCGGCGGCACTCAAGATGCCATCATTGTAGGACGTTTGCGCAGGCAAGCAAGGCGCGCTCACGCATTCAGGACTGCGCGAGCGTGCGGCGGGCGAGGGCGCGGTGGCCGATGTCTTGCCGGTATTGGCAGCCGGAAAACTGCACCGTGCGCGCCAGGGCGTAGACGTGGCGGTGGGCGGCGGAGAGGGTCTCGCCCAGTGCGGTCACGCACAGCACGCGCCCGCCGTGGGTGCGCACTTGTCCGGCTTCGTCGGCGATGGTGCCGGCGTGGAAGATGTGGGCGTCCGGCTCGGCGGGGGCGTTTGCGGCGGGCAGGCCGGTGATGACGTCGCCATTGCGCGGCGCGGCGGGATAGCCTTCGGCGGCGAGTACGACGCCAATGGCGGCGCGGCGGTCCCAGTCGACGTTGGTCTCATGCAGACGGGCGGCGAGCGCGGCTTCGATGAGTTCGGGAAAGTCGGAGGCGAGCCGCATCATGATGGGCTGGGTTTCCGGGTCGCCCA
>JAFSWK010000273.1 GCA_017444505.1 Rhodocyclaceae bacterium
ACCGGCGCGATTGCCGCAGCGCAAAACCTCGTCAAATGCGTGCGCCGCTGCGGTCTGGAAGTGGCCGACCTGGTGCTGCTGCCGCTGGCCTCCAGTTATGCCGTGCTCACCGAAGACGAAAAAGGTCTGGGCACCTGCATGATTGATATTGGTGCCGGCACCACTGACATTGCCATTTTCACGCAAGGAGCCATCCGCCACACGGCGGTGCTGCCCATCGGCGGCGATCAAATCACCAACGACATCGCCATGGCGCTGCGCACGCCTTCCTCTGAGGCCGAAGAAATCAAGCTCAGCAAGGGGGTGGCCATGCACTCGCTGGCCGAGCCGGAAGAAATGATTGACGTGCCCGGCGTCGTCGACCGCCCCGTGCGCCAGCTTCCGCGTCAGCGTCTGGCCGATGTCATCGAGCCGCGTGTGACCGAGCTTTTTGAACTGGTGCAATCCGAACTGCGCCGCAGCGGGTATGAAGAACTGCTCTCGTCCGGCTTTGTTCTCACCGGCGGCGCGGCGGCCATGAAAGGCATGGAAGCGCTGGGTGAATACGTTTTTGGCGAACAGGTGCGCGTAGGCAACCCGCTGTACGAAGGCGCGCTCTCCGACCTGGTCTGCCACCCGCAATATGCCGCCGCCGTCGGCCTGCTGATTGAAGCCATGGAACAGCGCCGGCGCGGCATGATTTCGCGCGAACCGCGCACCCCCGGCCACTGGCTGCGCCGATTCCGCACCTGGCTGGACAAGACGTTTTAAAAATTTGCAAAATTTTGCGGAGCAGTGCCCAACTACTGTATTTAGCGGTAAACTTGGCCTGCGTCACTAAATAGCCTTATGGCTCTCGCGTGTTTTCAGGAGGATTCAATGTTTGAAATTGTGGAAAAAGAGCAACTTACCAGCGACACCATCATCAAGGTGGTCGGCGTAGGCGGTGCCGGTGGCAACGCCGTCGATCACATGATTCGCGAGGGCGTGCAAGGCGTGGAATTTATCGCCGCCAATACCGACGCACAGGCGCTGCGCCGCTGTCTTGCCACGACCAAGGTGCAGCTTGGCTCTTCCGGCCTGGGTGCCGGTTCCAAACCCGAATCGGGTCGCGCTGCGGCGCAGGAATCCAGCGAAGCGCTGAAAAACATGTTGCAGGGTGCGCACATGTGCTTCATCACCGCCGGCATGGGCGGCGGCACCGGCACCGGTGCGGCACCGGTGATTGCCGAAATTGCCAAGGAAATGGGCATTCTCACCGTCGGCGTGGTCACCAAACCCTTTGATTTTGAAAACCGTCTGCGCGTGGCCGACAGCGGCGTGGATGAACTTTCCCAGCATGTTGATTCGCTGATTGTGGTGCTCAACGACAAGCTGCTGGAAGTCTTTGGCGACGATGCCGGTTTTGAAGACTGTTTCCGTTCGGCGGACAACGTGCTGCGCAACGCCGTCGGCGGCATTGCCGAAATCATCAACGTGCCCGGCATGGTCAACGTCGATTTTCAGGACGTGCGCACCGCCATGGGCGAAATGGGTCGCGCCATGATGGGTTCGGCGGAAGCCTTCGGGCTGGATCGCGCCCGCATCGCTGCCGAGCAGGCTGCCGTCTCGCCGCTGCTGGAAGGCACGGAGCTTGCCGGTGCGCGCTGCGTGCTGGTCAATATCACGTCCAGCCGTTCCTCGCTGAAGATGAGCGAAGTGCGCGACGCGGTGAAGACCGTGCAGGCGTTCGCCGCGCCCGAAGCCTTCGTGAAATACGGCACCGTGTTTGATGAAAGCATGGAAGACCGCATTCGCATCACGGTCGTCGCCACCGGCTTGGGGATGCCGCGCCGCGCTGCGTTAAGCAAACCGGATCTGGAAATCTTTCGCAACAATCAAGAGGTGCGCGCCACCGGCACCTATGGTGTCGCAGCCGCCGTCCCGGGTGTTGCTGTCGGTGCAGCTGTCCCCGGCGAAGCGGGTACCCCCAACGTGCTGCGCACCCGCCGCGCCACCGCTGAGGCCATGACCGCCAACGGCATCAACCAGCTCGACATTCCCGCCTTCCTGCGCAAGCAGGCTGACTGAGCGACGGGATACGCCTGAAAACCGCGTACATCACAAGGGGGTCGTGTCGACGGCCCCCTTTTCTTTTTGCCCATGACTGACACCCCTGTTTCCTCTGCCGCCGCCGAGCGTGGCGAACGCAAATCCATTCAGGTCATTGAGCGGATGACGGTGCTGCTCGACATTCTCGCCCGTCATCCGGGTGCGCTGCCGTTGAAAACCCTTTCTGCCGAAAGTGGTCTGCACCCTTCGACCGCGCACCGCATTCTGGCCGCCATGGCGCAAGGCGGGCTGATTGAGCGGCGAGGCAGCGGCAGCTACCGTCTGGGCATTCGGCTGCTGGAGCTGGGCAGTCTGGTGAAATCGCGCATTTCGCTGCGTGGCAAGGCCTCGCCGCACATGAGGCGGCTGCATGAACAAACCGGCGAGAGCGTCAATCTGGGCATCCGCGACGGCGATGAAATCGTCTATGTCGAACGCAGCTCCAGCGGTCGCGCGGCGGTGCGCGTGGTGCATATCGTAGGCACGCGCGCGCCCCTGCACACGGCGGCCAGCGGCAAACTCTTTCTGGCTGCGCAAAGCGACGCGGAGGTGGACGAATACGTGCAGCGTACCGGCTTGCCGGCGCAAACGCCGGCTTCGATTACCCGTCCGGCGCAGCTTGTGTGCGAACTGCAAACGGTGCGTGAGCGCGGTTTTGCGCGCGACCTGGACGAGGTGGAAACCGGTGTGCGTTGTCTGGCCGCAGGCATTTATGACGACCTTGGCCAGCTGGTGGCCGGGCTATCGCTATCCATGCCGTCGGAACGTTTCAGCATGGAACACCTGCAAGCCTTGCGCGGCGCGGCGCGGGCGATTTCATACGATTTGGGCTTTTGCGACGCGCTGGACGGCAAGCGCGGCGCTGAAGGTTTGCGCTAGCCGGGCGCGCAGCAATGCGGCAGAAAAACGGGCGGCGATGCTTTCGACATCGCCGCCCGCAGGCGTGTTTGCGCGTTCCGGGCGTTCCGCTTGCCGCCGTGGTCGCCTTGCTGTGCGGCGTCTTTTTTTACGCGCGATTTTTTATTGGCGGAAATTTACAGAACCTCCAGATACTCCACGTCGATTTTGGTCGCCTCCATGAACTCCTGGTCCACTTCGCCGGACATGCGCACCTGGGTCTCCGGTGTGACGGTGCGGCCACGGAAGACTTCGTGGTCAATGTCGACCACAATCTCGCCGGTGTTGTCGCGGAACAGGTAATTATCGTCATCGCCTGCCATGCGCTGCACGATGTGGCCGGTGAGGGTGACGGGGGCATCATCGCGCGCCTTGCGCGCTTGTGCGACGGTGGTGATTTGGGCGTGTGCCGTCGGCCCCTGAAAACCGCCCTGACCATAGGTTTCCCGAATGGTGGGGGATTGTTGCGCCTGTGCGGGAAAGGCGGGCAGCAGGGCGGCGCTCAATACCAATGCTGCGGAAATGATGATGTTACGCATGATGTTCTCCTGAAGGGTTGTTGGGGATGAAATTTGCCAGGTGTGCGTACTGTAGCGCCCGTTATCTGAAGCTACGATGAACAAAACGCCTTCGTGTTCGGCAGGGTACAAAAAAAGAGAGAACCAGCGCAGGCTCTCTCGGGGCGGTGGCGGTGCGCGAGCGCGCGTTTAGCCAAAGCCGCGGGTTTCCGGGTCTTCTTTGGGCAGGATGTCGAGAATGCGGCGCAGTTCGGCCAGCGGGATTTGCCCCGGCGCGGAGGCCTCCACGCCTGCGGCGAAGGTGATGGCGCTGCGGATAAATCCGGCACTGTAACGGGTCATCTGCCCCAGCGCGCCCATGCTGATGCCGATCACGGGAATGGGCAGCGCGGTGTCGGCGGCCAGCGTGGCGGTCATCATGCGCAGTACGTCGCCACGGTTGGCGGGCATGACGGCGACTTTGGCAATGTCCGCGCCGAGGCTGTGGGCGTGCGCGAAACGCTGGCGCAGGATGGCCGAATCGGGCGTGCCGTCAAAATCGTGGTACGAGCCAATCAAGACCATGCCGGCGGCCTGGGTGAGCGTGCGTGCCAGCGCAAAATGGCTTTCGTTGGCGCTGCATTCAAAATCCAGCAAGTCGGCCTGACCGCTGGCGCAGAGCACTTGCAGGGTGTCGAGCAGGCGGGTTTCGTCCAGGTTGGGGCGGCTGCCGCCTTCGCGCGGGGAGCGGCAGGTGAGCAAAATCGGCATGTCGCCGACACTCTCGCGCAGGATGAACAGCGATTCGAGCATGACGCCGCTGTCGTAGAGGGCATCAAAGGCGTCCAGACGCCATTCGATGAGGTCGGGCTGCTGGGCGGCGATTTCGCTGGCCTGACGGGTGAGCGCGGCGCTGTCGCGGGCGGTGAGCGGGGCGCACACAAGCGGCGGGGCGTCCGGTGCGATGCGGCGGTCGCCGCGCAGGGCAAGGGTTTTCATGCGATGAGCACCATGTTGTCGCGGTGGATGAGTTCGGGCGCTTCCATGTAGCCCAGAATGCTGGCGATGTCGGCGCTGGGGTGGCGAATGATGCGGCGGCATTCACCGGCAGTATAGTTGATGAGGCCACGGGCAATCGTTTGCCCGGCGCTGTCGCGGCAGTCGATGGCGGCACCGCGCTCAAAGCGGCCTTCCACGGCGAGCACGCCGATGGGCAGCAGACTTTTGCCGTTGCGCAGCGCGTGCACGGCGCCTTCGTCCAGCGTCAGGTTGCCGACGGTTTGCAAGTGGTCGGCCAGCCAGCGTTTGCGCGCGGCCAGCGGCGTGCGGCTGGCGGTGAGCAAGGTGCCGAGGGTCTCGCCCGCCATCAGGCGCAGCAGGGCGTCTGGCTCGTGACCGCTGGCAATCAGCGTGTGCGTGCCGCTTTTGGCGGCGCGGCGTGCGGCGCGCACTTTGGTAATCATGCCGCCGGTGCCGATGGCAGTGCCGGCGCTGCCAGACATGCGTTCAAACGCGGGGTCTTCGGCGCTGCCTTCGGGAATGAGCGTGGCGGCGGGGTCTTTGCGCGGGTCGGCAGTGTACAGACCTTGCTGGTCGGTGAGAATGATGAGCAGGTCGGCGTCGGCAAGGTTGGCGACCAGCGCGCCGAGGGTGTCGTTGTCGCCGAGGCGGATTTCGTCGGTGACGATGGTGTCGTTTTCGTTGACGATGGGGACGATGCCCAGTTCCAGCAAGGCGTTGAGGGTGGAGCGGGCGTTGAGATAGCGTTTGCGTCCGGCAAGATCATCGTGCGTGAGCAGAATCTGCGCGGTCATCAGACCATGCTCGCCAAAGACGGTTTCATAGGCGCGAATCAAATCCATTTGCCCGACGGCAGCGGCGGCCTGAAGCAGATGAATTTCACGCGGACGCGCCGACCAGCCGATGCGCCCCATGCCCGTGGCAATGGCGCCGGAAGAAACCAGAATCACCTCGCGGCCATCCTGACGCAGTTGGGCGATTTGCCGCGCCCAGTCGCGTAGCGTGTCGAGGGCAGGGCTGTTGCCGCCGCGCGTGACCAGGGCGCTGCCTACTTTGAGGATGATGCGGCGGGCATCACGAAGGGCGGTTCTCATTCGGCAGTCTCCGGAAATTCGTTTTCGGGGGCAGGCGAGGCGGCGGCTTGCGCTTCGCGCTCGGCGCGTTCGCGTGCGGCGGCTTCGTCAAGAAAATCTTGCAGGGCGAAAATCAGCGGCTGGCAGCCTTCGCCGTTGATGGCGGTGATGGCAAAGACTGGCTGCTCCGCTGCGGGCGGGAAGGCTTCGGTGAAGGCGCGAATGCGCGCTTCGCGTTCTTCTTCGGCGATGAGGTCGAGTTTGTTGAGCACCAGCCAGCGGGGTTTGTTATAGAGCGCCTCGTCGTATTTGCGCAGTTCTTCGACGATGGCGCGGGCTTCGCGCACGGGGTCGGTCTCTGGATTGAGCGGGGCGAGGTCGACCAGATGCAGCAGCACGCGGGTGCGCTGCAAGTGGCGCAAAAAGCGGTGCCCCAGTCCGGCACCTTCTGCTGCGCCTTCGATGAGGCCGGGGATGTCGGCAAGCACAAAGCTGCGCTCGGCGCGGGTGCGCACCACGCCCAGACTGGGCGCGAGCGTGGTGAAGGGGTAATCGGCCACTTTCGGGCGCGCGGCGGAGACGGCGCGGATGAAGGTGGATTTGCCGGCGTTGGGCATTCCCAGCAGGCCGACATCGGCCAGTACGCGCAATTCAAGCTGCAAGGTAAAACGTTCGCCCGGCTCGCCCAGCGTGCGCTTGCGCGGCGCGCGGTTGACGCTGGATTTGAAATGAATGTGGCCTAGGCCGCCGCGCCCGCCCTGGGCGAGGCAGACGCGCTTGCCGTCGCAATCGAGGTCAGCGAGCACTTCGCCCGTCTCGGCGTTGCGCACCAGCGTGCCTACGGGCATTCGCAAGGTGATGTCTTCGCCGCCCTTGCCGTAGCAATCCTTGTTGCCGCCGTTCTCGCCGCGTTCGGCCTGAAAGGTGCGGGTGTAGCGAAAGTCGATCAGCGTGTTGATGTTGCGGTCGGCCACTGCGAAAACGCTGCCGCCGCGCCCGCCGTCGCCTCCATCGGGGCCGCCACGGGGCACGTATTTTTCGCGTCGGAAAGAGGCCATGCCGTTGCCGCCATCGCCGGCGATGACTTCAATGCGGGCTTCGTCAAAAAACTTCACGGGGAAAGGCTTCCTGCAAGAAAAAAGCCCCAACCTTGTTGTGGCCAGGGCTTTGTGGTGTGGGATGTTCCAGCGAACCGCGCGCCAGTGCTGCGGCTCGCTTGCACGCTCTCCGGCAATCAGGCGTTGGCGGCGGGCGTGACCGTGACGGTGCGGCGGCGGTGCGCGCCTTTGACGGCGAAGCTGACAACGCCGTCTTTCAGCGCAAAGAGGGTGTGATCCTTGCCGATGCCGACGTTTTCGCCCGCGTGGTATTGCGTGCCGCGCTGACGCACGAGGATGTTGCCCGCCAGTACGGACTGGCCGCCATAGCGTTTCACGCCCAGGCGTTTGGATTCGGAATCGCGACCGTTACGGGAACTGCCGCCTGCTTTTTTGTGTGCCATGAGGAAGGTACTCCGGTAAGTTGATCAAACGCGCGTACCGCAAGCCATCAGGCCGCGATGGTTTCGATGCGCAGTTCGGTGTAATTTTGGCGATGGCCTTGGTGCTTCTGGTAGTGCTTGCGGCGACGCATCTTGAAGATGCGCACCTTGGCGTGACGACCGTGCGCCAGCACGGTGGCTTTGACAGAGGCTCCTGCAAGCACGGGCGTGCCGATTTTCACGGACTCGCCCTCGCCGACCATGAGTACCTGGTCGAGCACGATTTCGGAACCCACGTCTGCCGGTATCTGTTCTACCTTGATTTTTTCGCCGGCAGCGACACGGTACTGCTTGCCGCCGGTGTTGATGACCGCATACATGGTGATGAACTCCAATGGTGGATGGGTGGTTTGAAACGAACCGAAGATTTTGGCAGGCGGCGCGGGAAATGTCAAGAAAAACAGTCAGCAATCGCGCCGCACCTGCCGCATCGCGCACGGGGAGCGACGCTTGCGGCATAACGATGCGGCGTGGGTGCGTTATTGCACTTGTCTGCGCTTATGCGGGGGTGCAGCAGACGGGGCAGGCGGGGTCGCGGGGGATGGTGAGGCGGCGGGTGTGGGCGGTGCGGGCGTCGAGCAGCAGCAGGGTGGCGGTGAGCGTGGGCAGGCCGACGAGGAGTTTCAGGGCTTCGGCGGCTTGCCAGGCGCCGATGATGCCGACCAGCGGGGCAAAAACGCCGTTTTCCGAGCAGGTGCCGGTGCAGGCGTCAGCAGCTTCGGGAAACAGGCAGTGGTAGCAGGGGGCGTTGGGCGGGCGCGGGTCGAAGACGGCAAGCTGGCCGCTGAAACCGATGACGGCGCCGGAACCCAGCGGGGTGCGGGCGGCGACGCTTGCGCGGTTGATGGCGTGGCGGGTGGCGAAGTTGTCGCTGCAATCGAGGATGAGGTCGGCGCGGCGCGCTTCTTCCAGCAGGGCGTCGGCGCTGAGGCGTGCGGCGTGGGTGTGAATGTTGACGTCGGGGTTGAGCGCGGCGAGGGTGTCGCGGGCGGATTCGACTTTTAGACGGCCTATGCGTTCGGTGCTGTGCAGAATCTGACGTTGCAGGTTGCTGAGTTCCACACGGTCGTCGTCACAGAGGACGAGCGTGCCGATGCCGGAGGCGGCAAGATAGGCACCGGCGGCGCTGCCCAGGCCGCCTGCGCCGATGATGAGGATGCGCGCCTGCCGCCATTTCTCTTGCCCGTCGATGTCGATTTCGGGCAGGAGAAGGTGGCGGCTGTAACGCAGGAGCTGTTCGTCATCCATCGCGGGCGGGCGCGGCGGCGCGCGCATAGGTGCGCTTATTGCATGGGCGTGCGCTCGATGCGGATGCGGCCACTGACGGCGTCAATCAGGTCTTTGTCTTCACCGGCGGCAGTGCTTTGCTCTTCCGCTTTCTTGGCGGTTTGTTCCTGCTGTTCGATTTTTTCGCCTTTCATCAGGCGCAGCGCCTGACGCAGTTGATAATCGTCTTCCAGCTTGCCGAGTTCGATGATTTTGTCGGGCGGGGTGACGGTTTTGCTGCTTTCGGCCTTGGTGGCGGGATTTGCCTGCGGTTGCTGGTTGGCCAGATGGCCAATGAGGTCGGCTTCGCGCACATGCGACCAGGAGCCGTCGGGCGAGTCTTCCACGACAATGTCCGGCTCAATGCCGGTGGCCTGAATGGAGCGGTCTTTCGGCGTGTAGTAGCGCGAGGTGGTGAGCTTGATGGCGGTGTTCTCGCTCAGCGAGAGGATGGTTTGCACCGAGCCTTTGCCAAAGGTGGGCGTGCCGATAATCTGCGCGCGGTTGTGGTCTTGCAGCGCACCGGCGACAATTTCCGAGGCGCTGGCCGAGCCGGCATTGACGAGCACAATCATTTTGACCTGACGGGCGTATTCGGGCAGCTTGCTGAGGTAGTCCGCGCTGGTGCCGCGCAGGTAGTCGGCAGGGCGGGCAAGATATTTGCGCTGCGCATCCGGGGCGCGGCCTTTGGTGGAGACGACCAGCGCGTCTTTCGGCAAAAAGGCGGCAGAGACGCCAATGGCAGAATTGAGCAGGCCGCCGGGGTCGTTGCGCAAGTCAAGAATCAGCCCTTTGAGCGGCTCTTTGGCGGCGAGTTTTTCCAGCGCGGCAACCACGTCCGGGCCGGTGTTCTCCTGAAACTGGGCAATGCGGATGTAGCCATAGCCAGGCTCCAGCAGCTTGGAGCGCACGCTTTGCACCTTGATGATTTCGCGCACAATGGTGACTACGATGGGGCGGTCGGTGCCCTTGCGCACGATGGTCAGCGTGATTTTGGTGCCGGGCTTGCCGCGCATACGTTTGACGGCTTCGGTTTGCGTCATGCCCTTGACGGGGGTGTCGTCGAGCTTGACGATGAGGTCCCCGGCCTTGATGCCGGCGCGGAAGGCGGGGGTGTTTTCCATCGGCGAGACGACCTTGACAAAGCCGTCTTCCATGCCTACTTCAATGCCCAGACCGCCAAATTCGCCTTGCGTGCCTTCCTGCAATTCCTTGAAGGCTTCCTTGTCAAGATAGGCCGAGTGCGGGTCCAGACCGCTCAACATGCCGCTGATGGCGTGGTCAATCAGGGTGCGGTCAGAAACCGGCTCGA
>JAFSWK010000274.1 GCA_017444505.1 Rhodocyclaceae bacterium
ATTCGCGCAGCCCTTGCCGAAGCGCCCTATCTGCAAAACGACATTGCCAACCTGGACGAAGCCGCCCTGCTCGCCCGCATTGGCGCGGAAGAAAAGCACGCCGAAGGGCTGTTTTTCCCCGACACCTATCGCTACAACCGCCACAGCAGCGCGCTGGCCTTGCTGCGCGAAGCCTACCGCAGCATGAAAACCCATCTCCACGCCGTCTGGAACGAACGCGCCCCCGACCTGCCGCTGAAAAACCCGTATGAGGCGCTGATTCTCGCCTCCATCATCGAAAAGGAAAGCGGGCGCGGCGATGACCGCGCGCGGGTCAGCGCCGTCTTCAACAACCGCCTGCGTCTGGGCATGAAGCTGCAAACCGACCCCACGGTGATATACGGCTTCGGCGAAGAGGCGCCGCCGCGCCTGCTGCGCCGCCATCTGGAAACCGACCACCCGTTCAACACCTACACCCGCTTTGGCCTGCCGCCCACGCCGATTGCCAGCCCGGGCGCGGCCTCGCTCGCCGCCGCCGTGCATCCGGAAAACAGCGACTATCTGTACTTTGTTTCCCGCAACGACGGCAGCAGCGAATTTTCCCGCAATCTGGCCGACCACAACCGCGCCGTCAACCGCTATCAACGCGGCAAACGCACCCCCTGAGCCTTTCGCATGAACGCCCCCTTTCTCACCTTTGAAGGCATCGACGGCGCGGGCAAAAGCAGCCGCATCGCCGCCGCGAGCGCGCTTTTCCGCGAAGCGCCGCTGATTACGCGCGAACCCGGCGGCACGCCGCTGGGCGAGCAACTGCGTGAATTGCTGCTTCATCAACCGATGCGCCCGATGACCGAAGCCCTGCTCATGTTCGCCGCCCGCCGCGAGCATCTGGAAACCGTCATCCTGCCCGCGCTGGCCGCAGGCCGCCCCGTGCTGTGCGACCGCTTTTCCGACGCCAGCTTCGCCTACCAGCACGGCGGGCGCGAATTGCCCGCCGCCGCGCTGGAAACGCTGGAAAGCCTCACGCATCCGGATTTTTCGCCCTCGCTCACCTTTTTGTTTGACCTGAATCCCGCCGCCGCCGCTGCGCGTCTGAACAACATGGGCGGCGAACGCGACCGCTTCGAGCGCGAACAGGGCGGCTTTTTCCCGCGCGTGCGCGCCGCCTATCTTGCCCGCGCAGAGCGCGAACCTGCGCGCATCGTGGTGCTGGACGCCGCCCGCACGCCGGAAGAAATCGACGCCGAAATCGCCGCACAACTTCGTCAACGCTTCCCCGCATGGCTGAAAACCTGACCCTGCCGAACGTGCGCCCCCTGCCCTGGCTGCACCCCCTGTGGCAACGGCTAACCGCGCCGGACGCCCCCGCCGCGCACGCCCTGCTCTTCATCGGCCCTGCCGGTATTGGCAAACGCCAGCTTGCCGAGGCGCTGGCCGCCCGCATCCTGTGCGAACAGCCGCAAGACGACGGCCACGCCTGCGGCCAATGCCCGGCCTGCCGCTTGCACGCCTCGGGCAATCATCCCGACTTTTTCCGCATCGTCCCCGAAAGCGAACAAAGCGATGAAGCCGCCGACAGCGCGGAGGGCACGGGCACGGCGAAAAAGGCCAGCCAGCAAATCGTCATCGAGCAAATCCGTCAATTGCAGGCCGCGCTCACCAACACCGGCCACCAAAGCGAACGCCGCCCCGTGCTCATCGACCCGCTGGAAGCGATGAACGCCTACACCGCCAACGCCCTGCTCAAACTGCTGGAAGAACCGCCCGCCGGTTGCCGTTTTCTGCTCGTCTGTGCCGCCCCCGCGCGGCTGTTGCCCACCATTCTCAGCCGCTGCCAATGCTGGCGGCTGGCCGCCCCCGCGCCGCAAGAGGCCGCCGCACTGCTCACCGGCGACGAAGCAAACGCGCTGCTCGCCCTCAATGGCGGCGCGCCGCTGGCCGCGCAGCGGCAAAGCGAACAAGGCTGGGCGCCGCTGATGCACCGCTTTGTGCAAGAAATATCCGCCCTGCCGCAAACTGGCGCGCTGGCGCTGGCCGCCCGCTGGGAAGCCTGGCTGAAACAGCGCGACACCGTCGACGCCGCCTTCGCCCTGCCCAACCTCGTCGACTGGCTGCACCGCTGGGTGGCCGACCTCGCCCTGCTGCGGCTGGGCGCAGATGCGCGTTTTTTCCCCACCGAACGCGCCCGCCTGCAACGCCAGGCGCAACATTTCCCCATCGCCACCATTCTCACCTGCTACAATGACTTGGCACAAATTCGTCACGCCGCCAGCCACCCGCTGAACGCGCGTCTGCTGCTTGAAGACATGCTGCTGCGTTACGCCCGGCTCGCATCCTGAACCACTTTCCCGCCCGCACGACCATGCCCGAATCCAACGCCCACCGCCCGCCCATCCTGCAACTCAGCCTCAAAAACAAGGCGCAGCTCTACGCTGCCTACATGCCGTTCATCCTCAATGGCGGCCTGTTCCTCAAAACGTCCCGCCCGGTGCGTCTGGGCGACGAAGTCTTCGTCATGGTGCAGTTGCCTGATGAGCCAGAAAAAATCTCCATCGCCGGGCGCGTTGCCTGGGTCTCGCCGCAAGGCTGTCAGGGCGGCAAACCTGCCGGTATTGGCGTCGGCTTTACCGCCAACGAAGTCAATGCCGCCCTGCGCAGCAAAATCGAAACCATGCTCGCCGGGCAAACCGAATCGGGTCGCCCCACCGACACCCTCTAAGCGCCGCGCGCCGCGTTCATGTTCGTCGACTCCCACTGTCATCCCGACCTGCCCCCGCTCGCCGGGCGGGAAGAAGACATGCTCGCCGCCATGAATGATGCCCGCGTCGGCCACGCGCTGGCCGTGAGCGTCAATCTGGAACGTTTCCCCGCCATCCTCGCGCTGGCCGAGCGCCACCCGCACATTTTCGCCAGCGTCGGCGTGCATCCCGAAGAAACTGACGTGCGCGAAGCGGAAGCTGCCGAACTCGTGCGCCTGGCCGCGCACCCGCGCATCGTCGCCATTGGCGAGACCGGCCTGGACTACTACTGGCACAAAGACGCCCCCGAATGGCAGCGAAACCGCTTTCGCACGCACATTCACGCCGCGCGCGATGCCCGCCTGCCGCTCATCATCCACTGCCGCAACGCTTTTGCCGACACCCTTGCCATTCTGCGCGAAGAGGGCGCACGCGAAATCGGCGGCGTCTATCACTGCTTCACCGGCGACGTTGCCTATGCCGAAAAAGTGCTGGATGCGCTGGATTTTTATATTTCCTTCTCCGGCATCGTCAGCTTCAAAAACGCCGCCGCGCTGAAAGAAGTCGCCCGCATGGTGCCGGAAAACCGCCTGCTCATTGAAACCGACGCCCCCTATCTTGCCCCCGTGCCGCACCGAGGCAAACCCAACCAGCCCGCCTGGGTCATCCACGTTGCCGAAGAACTCGCCCGCCTGCGCCAGACCAGCGTGGAAGCCATCGCCCGCGCCAGCCGCGAAAACTTCTTCCGCCTCTTTGCGCGCGCCACGCCCGTTGCCGCCTGAACCGTCCATCCGCCCATGAAAGCCATGATTCTCGCCGCCGGACGCGGCGAACGTATGCGCCCGCTCACCGACGCCACGCCCAAGCCGCTGCTTGTCGCGGGCGGCCAGCGCCTGATTGAATACCACCTCGCCACCTTGCGCGCCGCCGGCGTGCGGCAAGTCATCATCAACCACGCCTGGCTGGGCGAACAAATCGAAGCCGCGCTGGGCGACGGCAGCCGTTACGGGCTGACCATCCGCTACTCGCCCGAACCGCACGGCGCGCTGGAAACCGCCGGCGGCATCCGCCACGCCCTGCCGCTCCTGGGCGACGAACCCTTCTGGCTGGTCAATGGCGACGTCTACTGCCCGCCGGACTGGACGCACGAACTCGCCCGCGCCCCCGTGCCCGACGGCAAGCAAACGCTCGCCCACATCCTGCTGACTGCCAATCCCCCGCATCATCCGCAAGGCGACTTCGGCATCCGCGCCGAAGGCCGCGCCACGCCGCGCGAAGCAAGCGAGCGCGCCTACACCTACACCGGCCTCGGCTGCTACCACCCCGCCCTGTTCGCCCACCTTGCCGACAACCACCCCGCCCCGCTCGCCCCGCTGTTGTTTGAGGCCATCGCCCACAACCAGCTTGCCGCCAGCTTATACACCGGCGACTGGCGCGACATCGGCACCCCCGAACGACTGGCCACGCTAGACAAAGACCTGCGCACCCGCGCCAGCGCCGCGCCGCCTCACGTCACCGCCTGAACAACCTACTTTGTGCAATTTTCAATTCTTACTTGAAATTTGCACTTGCAAGTGGCACAGTGGCGTCTCCACGCAATGGAAGCCTGCGCCATGCTGAAAAGAGCCATTTCCCCGCTTGTTGCGCGATACGCCGCCGCCTGGCCTGCGGTGACAATTCTTGGTCCCCGTCAGTCCGGCAAGACGACACTTGCCAGGTCGCTGTTCCCCGCGTATTCCTACGCCAACCTCGAAGCGCGCGAAGCCCGCGAGCTTGCGGAACACGACATTCACGCCTTCTTTTCGCTCTATCCGCCGCCGGTCATCCTTGATGAAGTGCAAGCCGCGCCCGGCATTCTTTCGCAGATTCAGGTGCGCATAGACGAAAACCGCAAAGCCTGCGGGCAATTCATCCTCACCGGCTCGCACCAGAGCGCGCTTGCTTCTGCCATCTCAAAATCGCTTGCCGGGCGCACGGCCATCGTCGACATGCTGCCGCTTTCGATTTGCGAACTGCCATCCAAAGACCGCAAGCTGGCGACGGACGACTTGATGCTTCGCGGCTTCATGCCAGAAATTGTCGCCGAAGGAAAATCGCCGGACGAGTTCTACCGGTTTTATTACCGCACCTACATCGAGCGCGACATCAGCGATTTCATGAACCTGCGCAACAAATCGCGCTTTGAAAAATTCATGGTCTTGCTCGCCGGGCGCACCGGCCAGTTGTTGAATCTTTCCTCGCTCTCCGCAGAAGTGGGCGTCTCCTCCACCACGCTGGAAGGCTGGCTCTCTCTGCTGGAAGCGTCCTACGTCTGCTTTCGGCTGCGTCCCTACTTTGCCAACATCGGCAAAAGAATGGTCAAGACGCCCAAGCTGTATTTCTACGAAACGGGGCTGCTCTGCCACCTGCTCGGCATCCAGACGCGCGAGCAACTCATGCGCGACCCTCTGCGGGGCAATGTGTTTGA
>JAFSWK010000275.1 GCA_017444505.1 Rhodocyclaceae bacterium
GAGGCGGGTGCGGCGGGTCTCCCCCGGGCTGTCGGGCAGGCCGCGGGGGCTGTCGAGCAGGTCTTTGGCGGAGTCTTGTACGCGCGGGAAATCTGCATTGGGCGAGGGACGGGGTTCGCCCGTGGGCCAGGGCAGATAGTCTTTGTTGGGGTCAAAACGGATGAGGTTGACAGGGAAATTCGTGTTTGAGTCGTACCACATGCGCCCGCCAAAGAAGTGGCCGTTGACGTTTTGTGTGGTGCCGGCAAAAGCCTTGCTACCGTGGAAGGCGGTTGGTGTCTTGAGGCGATTATCGCGGGTCAGGGATTCTGGCATGTAGGAGTAATCCATGGAGTGCGAGTCGTCCACGATGAACAGCACGTTCGGCGCAAGCCCCGTGGAGCGGCCAATCGGCTCTTGCGCGACGGGCACGGGCAAATCCAGCCCTTGCACTTCGGCGTGCGCGGTGGAAACCAGCCCGACGGCGGTACAGCCGAAAGTGAGCAGCAGGCGGGCGAGAACGGAAAGACGCGGCGTGCGGGTATGCATGATCTTGTTCCTCTGTTGCGATGCGCGCCGACGAAGGGCGCGGCGCGCTCAATGTTGTGATGCGGTTGCTCCGGACAAATGCGGCGGATGTTTGCGGGTGCGCCCGCGTTGAAATCGGGCGCGCGGGTGCAATGTAGCGCAATTCTGAGGGAGACAAAACATGTTTCCGCACTTGCGCCGCCCTGCGGAAAGGGGGGGGGGGCAGATAACTATTTGTTTTATTTGTAGTTTATCTGTCCCTTGGCGTGCGCGGACAACCCTGACGAACGGTATGATTCGGGCGACGACCGGTTGCCGCCTTGGCGGGGCGAAAAAAAAACGGAACCCCCGCGCGGGAGGTTCCGTTTGCGCGCCGCGGGTTCGGGCGGGCGCTGCCGTTATTGCTGGCTGTTCAAGAGGGCGCGCTTGGTGTCGGCGTCCAGCCGGCCATTGACGGTCAGCCCCTGCTCGGTCTGGAATTCGCGCAGAGCGGCGCGGGTGGCGTTGTCGATCTTGCCGGTGACTTTGACTTCAAAGCCGTGATCGCTGAGGATTTGCTGCGCGCGGCGCACGCTCAGTTGCACGCTCTTGGCGTTTTTCACGCCGTTGGGCTGGCTGGCGCCATCGACGCCGAGACGCCCGCCGGTGCCCAGGTCGCGGTCGCCCATGGTTTGCGCGGAGTAGTTGCGCGTGGCGCGCACGAGGTTGTTATAGGCTTCGGTAAACGCGGCGGCGACGACTTTGCCTTGCGGGGTGTTGGTGTAGCCGC
This sequence comes from Rhodocyclaceae bacterium, assembly GCA_017444505.1. Classification (GTDB taxonomy): domain Bacteria; phylum Pseudomonadota; class Gammaproteobacteria; order Burkholderiales; family Rhodocyclaceae; genus JAFZMK01. The sequence goes on from JAFSWK010000275.1 coordinate 1,277, forward strand.
CCAGACCACCACCGGCACGCGAGCCACCAATCAGGCCGCCAAGGGCAAAATCGGTGTTGCTGGAAGAGCCTTCGGCCACCGCCACCTGCACGCCAGAGCGGTTATCGACCAGCGTCAGGATGGTGGAGGCTTCGTTGGTCTTGAACGAGCCGGCAATGAGGCCGACGAGGGCGGCAGCGCCACCAAAGCCGCCAATGGCACCGCCAACGCCGCTGGTGTCGCGCGCGCTCATGACCACTTCGGGGGTGAGGCTGTAATCAGCACTGACCATCTGGCCTTTGCCGAAGTTGCTGCCGGCGCGCAGTTCGCCGCTTTGTTGCAGGTCGCGCTCTTGCCCCATCTGACGCATGGCGCGACCACGGTCGACGACGATGAAGCAGTTCGATTGCTGAATAATCAGCCGCAGCACAGGCACGGTGGAGGTGAGGTTGTAGGCTTGCGTGTAGGCGCGATACCACTCGGAACCCTGGTCTTCAATGACGGCGATGGTGCCAATCGGGCGGTCGCATTTTTCCAGCGTGTCTTGCGCGCCTTCGGCATTGGCGCCACCGGCAGCACCACCGGCAAGGGCTTTGGAAGAATCGCCGCGCGTGGGCGCAGTGGCGACGCAGGCAGAAAGGGTGAGAGAGGCAAGGCACGCGGCCAGCAGGGTGAGACGACGGTTCATAAGGGAAACACTCCACGGTGGAAAAAACGGCGATTGTACTACTGGCGCACGCTGCGCGGCTGCATTCAGGCGGCACGCACTTCGTCGAGCAGTTCGGGATGATGGTCAAGCAGCCGCAACAACTTGATGAGCGCCAGCGGCGGACGGGTTTTGCCGTTCTCATAACGCGAGAAGGCATTGACGCCGCCGCCAAAAATTTCCGCCGCCTGCCGCTGGTCAAGGGCGAGCTTTTTGCGCACGCGGGCGATGTCGGTGGGGTCGATGTGGGCGGCGTTGACTTGTTTGTGAAACGCTTGCATGGCGCGCATGACGCGGTCGGTTTCCGCCATGTCGGTGATGGATTCGCCGCAGGCAGGGCAGTAGTCGCCCGTGACGGCAGGAAGAAGGGTGCGCTCGCCCTTGTAGGTATAAGGCAGGTCGCGCGTGTCGCGGACAAGTTCGGCAGCGCCGCAGGCGGGGCATTTCATGGTTACAGTTCCTTGAAAGAGACGATCAGCACGTCATCGAGCACGGTGAGTTTCAGGTAAATTTTGCCCGCCGGTGTGCGGGGGCGGTAGACGTCTTGCCAGACGGTGTGGTCGGCGTGGGTGGTCATGCTTTTGTAAAAATCGGCAGGCGTGAGCGCACGGACAACAGCCAACATGTCGGGCAGCGTAAAACCCAAAGCAGTGGCGCCGCTTCTGGCGGCATGAGTGGTGCGCACCTTGCCCGCGTCAAGCAGCGCATGAACGACGGAGAGCTTGCAATGCGGCGTGCGTTTTTCCATGCGGTGATTTTAACCAAGTTGGTTATTTTGGCAAGCGGGCGAAGACGCGCCCGATCCGCAGTTTCACGCATGAGAAAATTATCTGGCTTCCTGCAACCGCGCACGATTTCAGAAGGTTGTGGCGCTTCCTCGCCCCGAAAAGCCTGAAAGCAGCGGCAGAGGCTGAAACAAGGCAAAGAGCGCGACTTTCCGCGCATGAAATCCATCACACGGCAAGCCAACAGGCAGATTTGAATGGGCGCGCGGCGGCGCCTTTTCTGTGGCGGCTTACCTGTCCCACACATGCCACTCGTCGGCACCGATGGTTTTTTGGGCGGTGGCTTTCAGCATCCACAGGAAATTGTCGGAGTTTTCAAAGTCCCCTGTCAGGCAGCCGCTGCTGAATTGGTGGCAGTTGTCAAGGATGAAGTTGTAATTTCGACTGCTTCCGACCATGTCCAGCGCGCGCTGTGCGACTTGGGCGGAACCGACTGCCCGCCCGTTGTGGCAGGAAACGTAGACTTTTCCGCATTCAGAGGTGAATGCTTCCAGCGGTGCTGCGTGCAGCGCCATGGCAAGGCCAGGTTTTCCGGCCATTTCCAGCGCGTTTACAGCAAGCGTTTGAAGCGTTTCCGGGCGGCCTTGCAGCGGAGTGTCCAGAAACTCCCGGAGGGAGACCTTCTTGATGTTTCCGTCCCCTTGCAGCTCCAC